>DORQ01000316.1:2404-18686 GCA_003514205.1 Acidimicrobiaceae bacterium | reverse complement strand
GGCGGGCAGCACCCCGGCGACCCGCGCTCAACGATCGACAACGATCCTTGCTACCTCTGCGAGCACGGTAGCCCAACAGGCCACCATACAAATCGCTGCAACGATTGGCACCAACCGTTGGCTCGCCATCGCCTCACCGCTACTCCAACGCCGAGCGTTCACATAGCGATGGCTTGCGGCACCAAGCATGGCGGCCCCAGCCAACACCATCGGGCCCCCAATTGCGAGACCCCACCACAGATGATCGGTAACGAAGTATCGAAAGATCCCAAGCCCAGCGCCACCCCAACTCAGCGCCGTACGAGTCCAAGCTGCTGAGGTGCGTTCCGCTGCTGACCCGTCATCTACCCAACCTGGCTCAATCATCGCCCACCACAGGTCGGCAAGTATCGCCCGCCGCGAAGTAGTAACGCCCGCTCACCACAGACTGAACGCCGCCGCGAAGAGTCCAACCCCGGCAGTGGCCAACGCGACCAGCGGTATCGCCACGGTATGGGGAAGTGGCTGGCCGGTTCGCAGCGCGTGCTGTGCGCGAATCCAAGTCCGAAAGCTCAACACCGAGATCACCGCACCCACAATCATGAGGACCGTGCCAGCAACCTTTGCACCCACTGCCCCATCATCAGGTGCCAAGAGGTGCGAAACCGCCAAACCAGCAACCACGGAGCCGAGCGCAGTTCGATTCCAAGCGAGAAAGGTCCGTTCGTTGGCCAAGGTAAACCGTGGATCAGGCTCTTGACCTTCTCGCAACCGTGGAGGAGTGATGGGCACGACTTCTTCCTATCAGTCTGAGCTTGGCTTAGGACGAATTCTGCGATATTGACGAACTGACCTCGGAGCGAAGGACTTCTGGCAGTTCTCGATGATGCAAGATGCTGAGCCGTTTGGTCGCTCGGGTGAGCGCTACGTACAGCGACTGCGCCCCTCGGTATTCCTCTTCGAGAATGGTCTCAGGATCAAGGACGATGCAGGAATCCAATTCCAGTCCCTTCACTAACCTGACCGGCGCAACTGTCAGCTGATGATCAAATCTCCCTCGATGCGCCTGGCCAAAATCCAGTCCGTTCGCCGCAAGTGATTGTTCCACTCGATCGATCCAACTCGACGCGCAGATGATCGCCAGAGAGCCCGAGCCAACCTCATCAAGTTCTCGCCTCACGGCGCGCGCGAGGTCGGCGTTGAACTCCTGCGGACTGGTGCGTTCGAGGATCGGCTCAGCTCCGGCCTCGCGAATACTGCGTGGTGGAGCTAATCCCGGAGCAGCCAAACTCAGCACACGGGCCGCAAGTCGCATCGAGGGCGCCGGAACGCGATACCCAACCAGCAACTCGGCCCGGCGGGGCTCTCGTTTGTCGGGAAGGTGAGCGAGGATCTCTTCCCAGGTCGAGTGTCCCCCGGCGGCAGTGGCTTGAGCTATGTCGCCAACGATCGTCATGGACCCACTCAACGATCGGCGATCGATGACCCTGAGTTCCATTGCCGACAGATCCTGGGCCTCGTCCACGACGATGTGACCGTAGGTCCGAATCGAATCATCCTTGGCATGACCTGGCCGTGGGCCAAGAAGCTCAAGCGCTTCATCCAGCAGAGGAACATCATTGGAGGACCAGATCGTCTTTGCTGGATTCTCCGCCCGAGTTCGGTGGAGAAGCCGAAGCTCCTCAGAAGAACACCACCGCGATCCGGCGGACCGCAGCAATGCCATTGACCCCATCAGGTCGTTAAGCAGTTGCGCCGGGGTGAGGACCGGCCACATCCGCTCAAGGATCTCGCGGACCTCTGGCAGCGAACGAAGCCGATCACGCGCAACGTCGGCTTCCGTTGGTTCGGTGAATTTGCTGCCGAGCAGTTGGAACAATTCCTGTTCGACAATGCGTCGCCCGGCGTTGTGGGCCCTCGAGCGGCGGCGGGCCGAATGAATGATCTGCTCAGATTCTTCGACGGTCACACGAATGACCTGCACGCCCCACGGAATGGTTGCGGTTGCGGGCAGGCGTCGCTGCCGGTCCTTGACCGCCCGTGCGAGCAACTTGCACATTCGTAGATCGCCCTTCAACGTGGCGACAGCAGGGGCGTCAACATCGGTGGCTCGGATGTTCGGCACGAGATCAGCCAGCACCGAAATCTCCACCCCCGCCTCCCCCAGACTGGGCAGCACCTGCTCGATATAGGAAAGGAAGAGTCGGTTCGGTCCGATGACAAGAACGCCTTGACCTTCTAGCGGAAAACGGTGGGTGTAGAGAAGGTAGGCAGCTCGGTGCAAGGCCACGACGGTCTTGCCGGTGCCGGGACCGCCTTGAACAATCAGCACGCCCTGGAGGGGCGCTCGAATGATCTCATCCTGCTCGCTCTGAATGGTCGCGACGATGTCGCCCAGCTTCCCGGACCGGGCTTCCTCCAATGCCGCGATGAGGGCACCCTGGCCTTGCACCGTTCCGTGTTCAAGGCCAGCGGCTGCATCACCAAAGAGCTCGTCATCAATGCCACGAAGCGTGGGGCCTTGCGAGGCGAAATGCCGGCGTCGCCGCAGCCCCATTGGTTCCCTGCCGGTCGCACGGTAGAAAGGTTCCGCGATCGGAGCCCGCCAATCCACCACCAAGACATCACTGGTCTCGCTCGACACTGCAATGCGGCCGATATAGAACCGCTCGTCGTCTTCCTCAAAATCGATTCGACCGAAGCACAACGATTGATCGCCGAGTTCCAACGCCGCGAGTCGCTGTGCGGCCTGTTCGACGATCACATCGCTTTCGTATCGCGCTTGGAACGTGCCTCCTGGCCCGATGACTCGCTGATCCGCCAAGGCTCGCGCCACTGACCGAGAGTGCTCTAGCCGCTCGTACGCGGCATCGATATAGCGCTGCTCAGACTCAATTTCAGGATTTGTACTCATCGCCAAACGATCACAGGAAGGGGGGTTACAAGTGTAGCGACGTGACCGGCAGAGCGGATGCTGGGTAGCCTTGGATAGTGAACGAACCTTCGTCCAGCCCATTTCTTGCCGCGTGCCGCAGCGAGCCTCATACACAGATTCCCGTCTGGTTCATGCGACAGGCCGGCCGCTCGCTCCCCGAATACCGGGCGATCCGCGGCACCGGGAGCATTCTGAATGCAATCGCCCAGCCTGACCTAGCAACGGAGATCACGTTGCAACCAGTGCGCCGATACGGCGTTGATGCAGCAATCCTGTACTCCGACATTGTGACCCCAGTCCACGCGATCGGCTTTGGAGTCGACATCAAGCCGGGTGTCGGACCTGTCGTCGAGGTTCCGTTTCGCACAGACAAGGACCTTGCTCGACTCAGGCCTCTGGAACCCGAGACAGACACTCCATACGTTCTGGAGACAGTGAGGAATCTCGTATCGGAACTCTCCGTTCCTCTGATCGCGTTTGCCGGCGCGCCCTTCACCGTGGCCAGCTACTTGATCGAAGGAAAACCCTCTCGGACCTACACCAACACGAAGACCATGATGCTTACTGAGCCAGCGTTGTGGTTCGCTCTGATGGACCGCCTCGCGGATCTGGCGATCGCCTCGCTGCGAAGTCAGCTCGACAACGGCGCTTCGGCGGTACAGCTCTTCGACAGCTGGGCAGGTGCACTCTCCCCAGATCAGTACCGCACCTACGTGCTTCCATCATCGAAGAAGGTCTTGCAGGACCCCGCACTACGAAATGTTCCGATCATTCACTTCGGCGTGAACACCTCCGAACTCCTTGGGTTGATGGCGGAGGCCGGAGCCGACGTGGTTGGGGTTGACTGGCGCACGCCGCTCGACGCGGCCCGCTCTCGAGTCCCGTCTCGATGCGCACTCCAAGGCAACCTCGACCCCGCCGTCGTTCTCGCTGGTTGGGGACCAACTCAGGCCGCTACTGAGGACATCCTGCGCAGAAACGCCGGCCACCCAGGGCATGTTTTCAACCTTGGTCACGGCGTGTTGCCTGAGACCGATCCAGGGGTCCTTGAACAACTCGTCGCCTTTGTTCACGATCAACGGGTGCCAAACGCACTCCAGAACCCTGAACCAGCGGCTGCCTCATGACCAGCCCTAGATTCGGCCTCCTGGTGATGGCATATGGCTCTCCTGGATCGGTCGGCGAGATCGACAGCTATTACACCCACATCAGGAGAGGCCGCCCACCCGAGCCTGAGCAGTTGGCGGACCTGGTCTCGCGGTATGAAGCCATTGGTGGTATCTCACCTCTCACCAGCCGCACGAGGGCGCAGGCAGAGGCTGTCCGGAACGCACTCGAGGCGATCGCGCCAGGCGAGTTTCTTGTCGTCCAAGGCCACAAGCACGCCGCTCCTTTTATTGAGGAGGCCGCCGCCGCACTTGGTGACGCCGGACTCGAGCGTGTGGTCGGACTCGTTCTTGCGCCGCATTTCTCCAAGGGATCAGTGGGGCAGTATCACGATCGAGCGCATGCAGTGCTGTTCGAAGCGGGAGTCGAATACTGCCCAATTGATCGATGGCATGATCTCGAGCCGTGGGTGCAGTTCCAGGCTGCCGCGCTTCGACAGGCACTCAGCGCGGCTGGCCCCAATCCTCGAGTGGTTTTCACTGCCCACTCGCTGCCAGAGCGAGTCCTCGTCGGTGACCCGTACCCAGAAGAACTCGCCAGTTCGGCACACCGAATCGCGTCGGTGGTCGGCCTCAAGAGCTGGGAACTCGGATGGCAGAGCGCCGGACGCACTCCTGACCCATGGCGTGGGCCCGACATCCTTGAACTCATCGATGAAACTGCCTCGACCTCCTCGGCCACCGGGCTGGTGGTGGTTCCTCAGGGCTTCACAACTGATCATCTTGAGGTGCTGTACGACCTCGACATCGAGGCTGCTGATCGGGCACATTCACACGGCTTGGGCTTCCATAGAACGGCCACGCTCAACGCGGACGCGGCAACGTTTGAGGCTCTGGCCGAGCGGGTTCAGCAACGCGCACAAAGCACTTCAACGTGACTCGGCGAATCGCCATCGTTGGTGGCGGGCTGAGTGGACTCGTTGCTGCCCATGAGTGTTCGAAGCTCTCAGACGCATCAATCACCGTCTTTGAGTCCGCTGAGCGGTTTGGCGGAAAGATATCCAGTTCGCCATTGGGTGCCTCAATCGTTGATGACGGCGCAGACGCCTTCCTTCTGAGAACCAGCGCTGGCTCAGACCTCTGTCAGGAACTCGGGATCGGAGAACTTCGCTCCCCCGCAACCCACCATGCTGGCGTGTGGGCGAATGACGCCATCCAGCCAATGCCCGACGGTCTCGTACTCGGCGTGCCCGCTCGAGTCGAGGCCCTCCGCTCCTCCAACATTCTGAGCGAGGAAGGAATTGAGCGGGCTTGCGCAGAACCCACACTGGACGTGGATCCAGTGCTTCATGACTGCAGTATCGGGGCCCTCGTGGCCGAACGTTTCGGACGAGAGGTGGCCGACCGCATTACTGCTCCCCTGCTTGGCGGAATCGCGGCGGGAAATCTCTACTCGATGAGTCTCTGGGCGACTGTTCCCGTCTTGGCAGCAGCGGCGCGAACTCCTGGCGCGTGGAGTCAGAACCTCTCCAGGAGCCTTCCGGTCGCGAACGGCACACCGTCGCCAGCATTTGGAGCGCCACGTGGCGGCATGAGCGCGCTCATCGAACGGCTCATCGAAGCCCTGCAGGCCCGCGGTGTCGAGCTTCTCACGGGGCACCCGTGCGCAGAACTGCCCGAGGCGGATCGGGTGATTCTCACTACTCCAGCCTGGGAATCTGCTCGGCTTCTTGCCGCGTCAGCCCCCCTGGCAGCGGCGCTTCTTGGCCAGATCCGGCACGCCTCGATGGCGTTCATTGGATTGGCCTATCCACCCGGTACCGCCACCCCTGATCCAACGTCGAGTGGGTTCCTGGTGCCGCGGACCGCCAACCGCTCAATTACGGCGGCCTCGTGGTCGTCACAGAAGTGGCCACACCTCGGCCAGGAGCTCATCGTGCGAGCCTCTATCGGCCACATCGACGCGCCAGACGCGCTCGGTGGCTCTGACGAGGACTTGGTTGCACAGGCACGAGCTGACCTGGCCGACATGGCTGGCCTGAGCGCAACTCCGGTTGATGCACGTGTGCGCAGATATCCACGATCGTTCCCTCAATTTGATGTTGGGCACCTTGACCGCATCACCGAACTTCGTCACCATCTTCGAGTCGAGGCCCCAACGGTGTCCCTGTGCGGGATGGCGGTACAGGGTGTCGGAATCCCAGCCTGTATTGAACAGGCCCAAACGGCTGCAAGACAGGCTTCCACAGAATGACACTTCCAACGCTTCCGCTTTCAAAGCTGTGGCATCGATACCTGTGCTCACTCGGCGCTGGGCTACTGATCTGTGGCGCTCTTCCACCCCTGGGCTGGTGGCCACTGGCAATCATTGGAGTCGCGTGTTGGGCCCTGCTTCTTGAAGGCCAGTCAACCAAGCAGCGCTTTTGGATTGGGGCTGCTGTCGGATTCGGGTGGTTCTTCCCCTCGACAATCTGGATGGTGACGATTAGTCCCGCTGGCTGGCCCTTCGGTGTCGCGGTCTGGTTCCCAGTCGTCATCGGGTTGACGTCGATGATGTGTCCAACGCGGAGTTCTTGGATCGTGTTGCCCGCAGCTCTCACGCTTTCTGAGTGGGTCCGGTGGCATGCACCATTTGGCGGGGTGCCACTTTCCATGCTCGCCATTACCCAGGGAAGCGGTCCGCTACTGCCGATAGCGAGAGTGCTCGGAACACTCGGAGTGTCAACCGCCGTTGCAGTAGCCGGAGTGGCCCTTGCAGCGCTCACGGCACCACAGACCCGCCGTTGGGGAGCAGCGCTTGTCGCGGGGCTGGCCGCACTCACAGTGTTCGGAGTTCTTGCGCCCCAGGGATCCGCCATTAGGACAATTCGCGCAGCTGCGATCCAAGGCGGCGGGGAACAACGAACCGTGTCCGCCCTCACTGATTATTCAGCGGTGCTGCAGCGGCATCTCGACGCTGCACGTTCCATCGACGGAAGCGTCGACCTTGTCGTGCTGCCGGAGAACATTGTGAACATCAACGGCTTTTTCGAAGGCTCGATCGAACAGCAGAAAATGAGACAACTCGCGATTGACCTCAACACGAATCTCGTCGCTGGAGTTGTGGAGGATCGGAATGACCCCAAGCAATTCTGGAACGCAGCAGTTTCGCTTGACCCAGACGGCAACCAGCTCAGCCGATACGACAAAGTTCGGCGGGTTCCGTTTGGCGAATATGTTCCGCTTCGTTTCCTGATGGAGAAGGTTGCCGCTGACAAGATCCCTCGACGCGACGATAAAGAAGGTACCGGGCCCGCGTTGCTCGACTCGAAGCTCGGCAAGCTCGGAACCGTGATTAGCTGGGAGGTGTTCTTCCCACGGCGTGTCCGCAGCGCCATGGATGAGAACGCTTCGATCATGTTGAATCCAACCAACGGCTCAAGCTTCTGGCTGACCCAAGTTCAATCCCAACAGATCGCCTCCAGTTCGTTGCGCGCAGTGGAGTCCGGACGGTGGTTGGTACAGGCGGCACCCACCGGCTTCAGTGCAATCATCAATCCTGACGGCGAGGTCATCCAGCGAACCGGCCTCGGCGAGCAGCACGCGCTGGTCGAGGAGGTAGAGCTCCGAACCGGCTCAACGCTGGCAATGTGGTGGGGTGAGTGGCCGGTGCTCATCTTCTCACTCCTCGTGCTCGCATTCGCGCTGAGAGCGCACAGGGCCAAACCGGGGGGAGAACTGCCCCTTGGCCCGGCCAGCGAATCTGTGTAGGTTAGAAAATTCTTAGTGGAAAAGCTGCGGCAACGCTGTTACAAGCTAAGAGTGGCTTACGCGTCGCTGCTCGGCGCGACCAACGGGGAGTAATCATGAAGCGAAAACAACGAGTCGTCAGCGCAGTTACCGCAGTTGCGCTTACCGGAGTGGGCCTGGGGTTCTTGCAACCCACCCCTGTCTCCGCAGCGAGCGCCAACCTGACCTGCGTGGGTCGGGTGGGCGACAACGCAGGCGGCCTGGGCGATTCAGCCAAGACGCTTGGCGCGTTGGCCTCCTTCACTGGTGGATCCGCAGCACTGTCCCTCGGAATCGGCGTCAACCTCTCGGCACCCGCGAAAGTTACTCCTGGCAGCGGCCCGTTCGACGTTTCCGTTGGCCTCGACATCAACCTTCCCGACAGTCTGATCAAAGCCGCTCTGGACACCCTGAAGCTTGAAGAGATTCCGGTCACCGACGCCAAGTTCAGTCTTGAGGCGAGCGGCGCAATCAACGAGAGCATCTCCGCTGGCTTCGCAAGCCAGACCGTGAACCTCAGGAGCGCCCCAGTCCAGGTGAAGCAGTCGATCGCCGGCAAACTCACCCCCACCAAGGCTGGCCGCGTGGACTACAAGCTGGGCGCGGCATCGTTCAGCATCAACATCAACAAGGCAGTGGGCCCGATCAGCATCGGCGTTCTCACCGTCGACTGCACCAGCAACGACGTGATTGGAAATACCAGGGTCCAGGTGCCTGGTGCTCCCATTGTCTCTGCGGGAATCACTGTCCCGGTCTGGTCCTACACAGTGGGCGGAGTTCCACTTGTGGGTACTGATCGAGTCCAGCCCGACAACGGAAACCCAATCATTCCGGGTTCGCTCCGGCTTGAGAGCCAGGCTCCCAACGGCGGCTACAGCGCTATTGGTGGCGGAGCAGCATTCTTCCTCGCTCCCCCTCCCAGCGGCGACTACAACGTGAACTACGAAGTGTGCGGCCAGGAGAAGTTCACTGAGCCCGAGGCCGGAGTCAACTCAGTCCAGACACTTCCGCTGCCCACCACGGTTCCCCAAGGTGGACTGAATGCACACCCAATCGGCATCAAGCTCAAGGTCGGCAGCGATACGACCGAGTGGATTTCACTGTCATCCTTGGCAGGTCTCTTCGGCGAGGTGCCCACCCCAATCCTGCCTGACTCTGGCCAGCTCGACTTCTTCCAGAAGTTCTTCTCGGTCTACCGAGCTCCAGCACCGGCCACCATCCAGCTGGCCCTTGAGAAGCTGCCAAGTGTGGGCGCTGGCAATGTGAAGGTCACCAAGGCCGCGCCAACTGCTGCCGACCCGCAACCGCCATACATGATCGAGTTTGTTGGCCAACGGGGCAACCAACCGCAGTCGTTGGTTGAGGTAGCCGATTGGAACACCTGGCTTCCCTCCTCCGGCCTAACTGGCATCCTTGCAGCGCTGAACCCACCGACCACGGTTCCCGCTCCCGGCCAGACCACCACGACAACGGCCAAGCCAATGACGCTTCCTGAACTCGATGCGGCACTCGCCGCTGGCACCATCACCCTCGACAAGTACATCGACGGTCGGGTCAAGCTTCTGACAAGCGACATCATTGGGGGGTTCACCTCACCAGCTGCGCTGGAACAGATCACCTCGCTGTTCCCGAAGAAGCCAGAACCGAAGGCGATCACCAATGGCAAGGTGCCAGTGCCATCAGTGAGCACCGGCCCCCTGTGCACGAGCTTCACGGTGACCTACCAAGTGACGCCGAACCCGACGGTGCTTGGTGCGAGTGCAATCAGGTGCAAGAGCGGCTACACCGCTGTGAAAACCACGGTGTCGGTTCGAACCAAGACCCGAGTCAAGGTCAATGGCCGCTATGTCACTCGCTACGTGACCAAGAAGGTGCCAAAGACCGTCTGCAAGAAGGTCTCCACCAAGAAGGCGACAACAAAGAAGTAGTAAGACTCAGGACTTCCTGAAAACGGACTGTCCTGAAAACGAACTGTGGGGATGAGCAGTTGCTCATCCCCACACGTCGTTTTCGGCTCAACCGGCTCTCTCAGCAACCAAGCTCAGCAGTCGAGCTCGGCTGCTCCAGCAGAATCGTCACCGGTCCGTCATTAGTCAGCGACACCGCCATATCTGCGCCGAAGATTCCTTCCTCAACGGTGATCGGCACTGCCTGTAACGTCTCGACGAAGGTAGCGATCAGCAGCCTGGCATCATCAGGTGCAGCGGCATCAACGAATGAGGGGCGGCGACCGCGTCGAGTGTCGGCGTACAACGTGAACTGACTGATCACGAGAGCTGAGCCCCCGGAATCCCGCAGCGAGCGATTCATCTTTCCGTCGGCGTCCTGCAAGATTCGAAGATTCGACGCACGCTCCGCCAGTCGGGTGGCGTCCTGGGGGGTATCAGAATGCGTGACACCAACAAACATGCAGAGTCCCTCCTGAATCGAACCAACAAGGGAATTGTCAACCCGCACTTCTGCCCGGGTAACCCGCTGAATGAGGACTCTCACAGCATCTCCTGAAATGATTAGGAACATCCGCTGGTTGAGCGGTTTGACCAATGACCGAATTGGCAAGGAAGCTAGGGCGTTATGCAGACCGGCGTTGCACAGGGATCATCCACCAAACGGGTACCAGGACCAGATGATCCCTTGCGGATTGCGTACCTTACCTATCGCGGTAAGCCACATGTTGGAGGCCAGGGCGTCTACACCCGACACCTCACCAAGGCGTTGGCTGATCTTGGCCACACGGTTGAGGTTCTGAGCGGTCAGCCCTACCCGATCCTCGATGAACGAGTACCGCTGGTGAAGCTCCCCAGCCTCGACATTTACAACGACTACTTCCCAATGCGAATGCCTGGGGTGTGGGAGTTGAAGAGCTGGATGGATTTCGCTGAGGTGTTCTCGTTCATGAGCGGCACCTTTCCCGAGCCGCTCGCCTTCTCACTCCGAGCCTGGGACCACCTCAAGCACCGGACATCGGAGTTCGACCTTGTTCAAGACAACCAATGCCTGGGCTACGGACTTCTCGGAATCGAGCGAGCCGGGTTGCCAGTCCTTGGCACCATTCATCATCCGATCACGATGGACCGTCTCATCGAGATGGAACACTCCGACACGACCTACCAACGAATCACCAAGGCGCGCTGGTATGCCTTCACCAAGATGCAGACGAGGGTGGCCAAGCGACTGACTCGAATCATCACGGTCTCCCAAAACAGCTTCGACGACATCTGTCGCACTCACGGCGTCTCGCCAACCAAGCTTCATGTGGTGCCCGTTGGAGTCGACCCTGAGCTCTTCGCCCCAAACCCAGGCGTTGAGCGCCGACCATTTCAAATCATCTCCACTGCCTCGGCCGATGTGGCCATGAAAGGGCAGCGCTTTCTTCTTGAAGCGGTAGCGAAACTCCGCACCGAGTTTCCCGAGCTCCGCCTGGTCATCATTGGCAAGCTCAAGGAAGGCTCAGCGGCCCAACGCACTATCGAGGAGCTTGGATTGTGGGATGCCGTTGAGTTCGTCAGTGGCGTCACCGACGAACGAATCGTGGAGCTCTACAACGAATCCGCCTGCGCTGTCGTCCCCTCGCTGTATGAGGGCTTCTCCCTTCCAGCCATCGAAGCAATGTCGACCGGCTGCCCCTTGGTTGCCACAACCGGTGGCGCACTACCCGAAGTCACTGGACCCGACGGTGAGACCTGCTTCTCTGTTGAACCGGCCAACGCCGACGCGTTGGCGGGCGGCATCAGGAACGCATTGGAAAACCCCCAACGAGCAACCGCTATCGGCCTCGCGGGACGCGATCGGGTGATCAACCGCTGGAGTTGGAAGAACACGGCCCTGAAGACCGTGGAACAATATCGAGCACTACTGCAAGAGGTGTCATGACATGCTGACCGTTGACTACGAACGACTCGCGTTGGAACCTAGGCACCTCATACTCGACATGGGATGTGGTGCTGGTCGCCACGCATTTCAGTCATTTCGCAATGGGGCTCGGGTCATCGCGATGGACTATTCCTTCGACGAGCTCCTTGGGGTTCGCGACCTTTTCGGTGCAATGGTTGAGGCGGGCGAAGCAGAGCCAACCAGTGAGGCACTCGCCGTACGTGGTGATGCATTGCGGCTGCCATTTCCAGACAACACCTTTGATCGCATCATTGCATCAGAGGTGATGGAGCACCTCCGTGAGGACTCGGCGGCACTGGCAGAACTCAACCGAGTGCTCAAGCCGGGTGGCATCATGGCGGTCACAGTGCCTGCCTGGCTGCCAGAGAAGATCTGCTGGGCGCTCTCCGCCGAATACCACGCACCACTGAGTGAAGGTGGACATGTTCGGATCTACACCGAGGAACAGCTCCGCTTCAAGATGGACGCAGTTGGCCTCGAGTCGCGCGGTTCTCACCGTGCCCATGCCCTGCACTCCCCATATTGGTGGCTGAAGTGCGCTGTTGGCCCCACCAACAATGAGCAGGTGCTTGTGAAGGCGTACCACCAACTTCTTGTGTGGGACATCACCAAAGCCCCCTTCGTCACCCGTTTCGCCGAACGAATCCTCAACCCCGTGCTTGGCAAGAGCGTCGTGTTGTACGGATCAAAGCCGGTCCCAGTTCCTGCGACATCCAAGAAGCGAGGCGCTCGTGTGGCTGCCTGAGATTGCTGGAGTCGTCACAGCTGGCCAACTCGCCGAGACTGTCGACTACCTCGAAGCCGTTCAACTCCCAAATGGCATGATGCCCTGGTTCGATGGCGGCCATGCCGATCCGTGGAACCACACCGAGGCCCTCATGGCGCTCGCCGTTGGCGGCCGCCGCAGCCAGTCAGAGCGCGGGTTCGAATGGCTGAAATCGATTCAGCGTGAGGACGGATCCTGGCACCAGTACTACCTCGCCGACAGTGTCGAACAAGACAAGCTCGACGCGAACTGTGTCGCGTATGTAGCAACTGGGGTGTGGCACCACTTCCTGCTCCACCATGACCAGGGCTTTCTTGAGTCCATGTGGCCAATGGTTGATGCCGCAGTTGGGTTCGTGCTCGCATTGCAGACCCCACGCGGCGAGATCCGGTGGGCGCGACATGCTGATGGAACACCATGGACCTTCGCTCTGCTCACCGGCTCCTCGTCGATCTGTCACAGCCTTCGCTGCGCGATAGCCATTGCGCAGGAGCTCGGCCACGAGCGGCCCGACTGGGAACTCAGCGCAGCCCGCTTGGCACAGGTGATTCGCGAAGTGCCCGACGCGTTTGCGCCAAAGCATCGCTGGGCCATGGACTGGTACTACCCCGTGCTCGCTGGGGTTGTCACCGGCGATGCTGGACGCCAGCGCCTCGCCGATCGTCACAACACCTTCGTGATGGACGGCAAAGGTGTTCGCTGCGTTTCGGACCGGCCATGGGTCACAGTTGCAGAGACCTGCGAGTACGTCATGAGCCTCCTCGCAGTCGGCGAACGCGACCTTGCCAAGGAAATCTTCAGCTGGACACAATCCCAACGCGAACCCGACGGGAAATACTGGACGGGAATTGTGTACCCCGACGAAGTTCACTTCCCAGGTGGCGAGCAATCCACATACACCGCTGCCGCAGTGATTCTCGCCGCTGACTCACTCGCAGGATCGAGTCCTGCTGCTTGGCTCTTTGTTGACCATGACCGCCTCCCGACGCTCATCGACACCCATACCGATGAGCCGTCTGAGTCAAGGCACACACAGGGCAACGACATCGACGCCGAGGGCACAGGCTCGGGGCCGGCCCGCAGCGCTTCCGAATAGCATGTCGGGCTCAGCATTTCTTCGGGGAGTACGTGGCTGCCGGCACGGGCTGCGAGCGCTCCTGCTGGCCGCCCCAGCGGCACTTGTGCTCGTTGCAGGCATCACGCTGCTCTCTGTGCCGCCAGCAGGTGCAACCCCCGGCACAGACGCCCTGAGCGGCGAGAGACTCAGTGTGGAACAGCAAGGCGAAGAGATTGAGGATCAATCACCCCTCACTGCTCCAGTCGTGACTGCCCCGACTATTCTGCCCAAGCCGAACTCTGGTGAGAAGCCGAAGTTCGAAGGCGCCCGGGGAACATGGCCCCAGTATCTGATCTTCGGGCTCACCATGGGTGGGGTGGCAGTCGTGTTCCTGCTCGTCACCAGAGAGTCAAAGAAGAAACGACGACTTGCCGCGACAGATTCGGATCCCGCGACAGATTCGGATCCCGCAACAGTCTCGGATCCCGTTACAGCCTCGGATCCTCAGTGATCTGAGAATTCCAGATGCCCGGGCTGATGTTCGTGGCCGTTTCGAAGACGTTCCAACACTCGCAACGAGCCAGTGGCGGAAAGCTCAGAAAAGTTGCCTGAGCCCAATGCCCGCTCGTAGATCTCAAATGGAGGGCGCCCTCCATCAGCTGGATTGGGGAACACGTCGTGGATCGCAAGAATCCCGCCTTGAGCGACGAACGGGGTCCAGCATTCATAGTCCCGGTGAGCAGGCTCAACACCATGGCCGCCATCGATGAACAAAAAGCTGAGTGGACTCCCCCACACCCGCCCCACCGTCGGCGAATTCCCGACCACTGCCACCACCGACGACTCCAGGCCCGCATCAAACACTGCGCGGCGAAAGATCGGCAGCGTATCCATCCTGCCCACAGCAGGGTCGACGAGGTCGGGCTCATGCCATTCCCAGCCTGGCTGATTCTCCTCGGAGCCACGATGGTGGTCGAGAGCAAACAGCACGGTTCCTCCCTCAGACGCAGCCGCTCCGATGTAGATCGCTGACTTTCCGCAATACGAGCCGATTTCGAGGAATGGCAACTGTGGCAATCGCTTGGCCGCTTCGGTCGCCGCGTCGTACAGCGCGAGACCTTCGTCGGGGGGCATAAATCCCCGTGCCTCTTCAGCGAATGCTCGAAGGTCGGCCCGCATCAGACTGGAAACTCACGATGGAGCTCGTCGAGCTCCTCAGCATCTGGTTCTTCTCCGTGGTGAGTCATCTTGAAGATCACTCGATCAAGGAACACGTACCTTCCGACCCATACGATTCCATATCCAGCGAGTTGGGCGATGAAGAGCCAGAGTCCCTGAACGGGCTTCGAACTTCCCTCGGTGAGATGGTCTGCGAGCTGCGCCAACCCCATAGCGAACCCTGTTCCCATGAGGGCCGCCACCCAAAACACCGTGATCTGTGTACGCAGACGGTCCTTGGAGGTGTCTTTCCAGACGTAGAGCTTGTTCGCAAAGTAGTTAGGAATGGTGAGCAGACATGCCGTCACCAGAATCGACTGATAGTTGGGCCATGTCGTTGTCCAGTGAAAGAACTGCACAAAGACTTGCCCCAAGGGAACAAACACGAGTGAGACCGCGGCGTAACGAAGCTGCTTGCGGCCTTCTTCGGAGCGAAGGTGCTCACGAAGCACCATAGGGTTGAGATCCACTGAGGGAGCCTATCTGCCGCTGAGTTATGGGTCCCACTTCTGTTGACCCGCGCCACCTCTCGCCGGGGCAGAATGGGGGCATGGACCAACAAGCCGTCGACGACCTGATCACGCTGCTCGATCTAGAGCAGATTGAAGTGAACATCTTTCGAGGATCCTCCCCGGATGAAGATCGGCAGCGCGTCTTTGGAGGCCAGGTTGCAGGCCAAGCCCTCGTAGCGGCCACCCGAACAGTGCCCGACAAGTCAGTCCATTCACTTCATTCCTACTTCCTGCACGCCGGTGATCCAACAGCGCCGATTCTGTATGAGGTTGAGCGAATTCGACAGGCGAAGAGTTTCGAGACGCGCCGAGTGATCGCCATCCAGCACGGGAGACCCATCTTTGGCCTCAGCGCCTCGTTTCAAACTGCCGAGGAGGGCTACGACCACCAGATGCCGATGCCCACCGATATCCCCGACCCTGAAACGCTGCCCGATTTCCAGACCCGGATGAAGCCGTGGAAGGACCGCCTCGGGCCGTGGTACGACCGCCCTCGCCCCATTGACACCAGATATTGTGACTGGCGAAACCCCGATGACACGACGCCAGGACCCATGTTGAGCAATGTGTGGTTTCGTGCGAACGGAACCTTGCCAGCTGATCCGGTGCTGCACGCCTGCATTATGACGTACGCGAGCGATATGACTGTTCTCGACACCAGCTTGAGTCCTCACGGGGGTAGCGGCGTGGGCGACGTGTTCATGGCGAGCCTTGACCACGCAATGTGGTTTCATCGGCCCTTCCGCGCCGACGAGTGGATGCTCTACGCACAGGACACCCCATCCGCCTCTGGAGGCCGAGGACTCGGCCGCGGGCTGATCTACACCAGCGAGGGCCAACTCGTGGCCTCAGTGGTTCAGGAGGGTGTCATCCGCCCAGCCCGATGGTCTCGACGGTAACCCATGACACTTCAACGACACACCGAAACATCGCTTCGTGCACGGGCCCTCATCGTCGTCACCGCGTTCTGCGTGGCGACAGGATGCACCGAGACCAGCACGGAGAGCACCACATCACCGAAGGAAAGCACTGAGACCTCTGCGAAGG
>DORQ01000316.1:0-2137 GCA_003514205.1 Acidimicrobiaceae bacterium | reverse complement strand
AACCCCACTGCACTGGTTGCTCGACCAGGTTCAACCACCATGTACGCGACCGAGCTCTCGGGAGCAGTCATCGCACTGACCCCCACAAGCGGCAAACTCTCGGCCGAATCGCGGCCAGCGTTGGACCTCACCGAGGAAGTTGGCGAGATCGAGGGAGAGCAAGGGCTGCTCGGGTTGGCGTTCTCGCCCGACGGCGAGTACCTGTTTGTGAGCCACACCGACGGAGATCGCGACGGAGAAAGCGTGATCGCTCGCTACTCGATGAGCGGCGACAAGATCGACCCCGACTCCCGCCTGGAGATCCTTCGACTCAAGCAACCATTTTCGAACCACAACGGCGGACACCTTGAGTTCGGCCCAGACGGCATGCTCTTCATTGGCTTTGGCGACGGAGGCGGCCAAGGCGACCCATCAGGCAACAGCCAGAACCTGAAGACCCTGCTCGGCAAGCTGCTTCGCATCGACGTCTCCGCGGCAACTCGAGCCGAGCCCTATGCCATACCTGCCGACAATCCGTTCGCGCCCACTTCCGCAACCGAGACGAAGCAATCGGCGACCACGGCGCGGCCAGAGATCTGGAGCTACGGCCTTCGAAACCCGTGGAGATTCGCGTTGACGTCAGCTGGGGATCTCTGGATCGCCGATGTTGGAGGATCTGAAACCGAGGAGGTGGACTGGGTTCGAGCCCAAGATGGTGGAGGCAAAGGCGCCAACTTCGGGTGGAGCCTGAAAGAAGGCTCCAGCAACACTGATGCATCGGGGGACCGGCCAGCGGATCTCGTGGATCCGGTCCTTGAATATGGCCACGATGAGGGCTCATCGATCACTGGCGGCCGCGTAGTGCGTGGTGCCTCACTCCCCGGTCTCGAGGGCTTCTATATCTTCAGCGATTTCTCGGTGTCGGAGTTGCGGCTTGCGTTACCTCAGGCCGACGGATCGGTTCGCCGAGCCAAGCTCGAGACCACTGGAGAGAAACTCGGTCAGATTGTCAGCTTCGGGGAGGACAACGATGGCGCGCTCTATGCGGTCAGCATTGCTGGCCCGATCCTTGAGCTCAGCATCGACAACGGGTAGGCCCAGGCGCACTGTCGAGGCGAGGTCAGCCAGATGAGCTTGGTCCGCAGTTCACCGAGTCTGAGCGTCGCTACTGGCTATGCCTCAGAGACTGGATCGGTCCCGGCCGCCGGGTTGTGCCGATACACGTTGGTGTTGCGCAACTCGAACCCAAGACGCTGATACAGCCTGTTCGCCGCTTCGCGACTTGGTCGAGAGGTGAGATCCACTGTGGTCGAGCCAAGGCCATACGCGATTTCCAGCGCACGAGCGTTCAGCACTGCACCCACACCTCGGCCTCGCGCCGCCTCATCGACAACCACGTCCTCGATCCAGGCCCTTACCCCGGTCGGAATCCGAAACACCACCAAGGTCATCGAGCCAAGGATTACCCCGTCCTCGTCTCGGGCCACTAGGAGATGCGAAGAATCAGAACCCACGATCTCGCACAGTTCCTCCGCAGTCGGAGCAGGGGCTGAGCTCGACAGCTGCCGGATCAACTCAGCGAACCGAGCGACGAATGCCCCGTCGATCTCGTGGGTGAAGGTGACCTCAGAAACTGCGACAGGTGAAGCACTAGACATTTCCCCATCGTACGGTCCGACTCCCGCCACGGCGAGCCCGCCACCAGCAGCGCTGGGCGGGTTGAACCCTGCTCGGTCCGATCTCCCGCTATGCCGGGCTCAGCGCAAACCGCAGTGCTAACAGCAGAACGGCCCCAGCACCGAGCAGCCGGATTGCTTTGACACCCCGTTCGTCAAGACGAGACCCCACGCCAGCACCGACAAGGACAAAGGCGGAGTGAACCATGACTGACGCAATGAGGATGCCGATCGGCCAGCCAATGGAAACGCCCGAGACCCCGCCGGCCAACACCAGCGAAACGAACGCAAGGATTGAGGCCGGATTTGCCATGGTGAGACCGAAGAACCGCGAGATGGTTCGGACCCCTGAGTCCCTGGCTGCGGGTCCCTGGGCGCGCACAGGTTGTTCCTTGAGGGCCTTCAGGGCGAGGCCGACCGCCAGCCAGACAAGTACGGCCGCTCCCGCTAACCGAAGCGCTCCCTCAATGGGACGAAGCGCC
>DORQ01000015.1 GCA_003514205.1 Acidimicrobiaceae bacterium | reverse complement strand
GGGTTCGATACCCACCCGCCCCACCAGGTCAGAGGCAGTATTTCGTACCATCGTTGACAGAAGCGTGGGACGCATGGGACGATCTCGCTATGTCGATAGAGAAGCTGCCATCTGGGAAGTTCCGTGCGGTGGTGAGTCACGGAGGCAAGAAGTCCCGGAGCAAGGCTGTTTCGACCCGGGCGCAGGCGAAGATTCTTGAGGCACAACTCACCCTCTCCGTCGGTGCGAAGCCGAAGGACGGCGGGCATACGGTGGCTGAGGTCATCGCTGGCTTCATCGCTGACGGTGAGACGACGATGAGTCCGGGCACACTCGACTTCTACCGAAAGGGAGAGGGGGCGATGCCCGCGACCTTCAAGTCCCGCCAGGTGAGTGACGTGTCGGCCTACATTCTCGATGGTGTATACGCCGAGATGCGCCAGGGCGGAGCGAGCGAGCACAAGATCGGCAAGGCCCACAAGCTCCTGTCGGTGTCCTTCGCCCGGGCGGCACGGTACGGGTGGGTCACCGCCAATCCCTGCAGGGATGCCGTGAAGCCGAAGCCGGCGACGAAGGACATCGATCCACCATCACCCGAGAAGGTTCGTCAGGTCATCACGTCGGCGGAGGACGTGAATGCCGATCTTCCTACCTTTCTTCGCTTGCTCGCCGCCACAGGGATGCGAAGGGGCGAGGGTGTAGCTCTCCAGTGGGGGGACTTCGAGGACGGCCTGGTCTGGATCAGACGGAACCTCGTCGAAGAACGCCGAGAGTTGACGGTGCGAGAGACGAAGACCGGCAGCAAGGGCAAGAGGCGCATCTCTGTGGACGAAGGCACGATGGAGGCCATCGAGGCGTTGCGACTGCGACAAGCCCTCACAGCGGCCGAGAATGACCTTCCCGGACCCGTGTGGGTGTTCTCGCACGATGCCGGTGTCACGCCATGGACTCCCAGCTACACCACTAGAGCGTTTGGTCGCCTATCAGATGAGTTCACCCTCCACGATCTCCGTCACTTTCACGCCACACAACTCTTGGCGGAGGGGAAACCGATTGCCAACGTGAGTAGGCGGCTCGGTCACTCCAGCGTGACGGTCACGTTGAACACGTATAGCCATTGGCTGCCAGAGCAAGATCGTGACGCTGCCGACTTCATCGGCGATCTACTGAACGGTCGCTAATTCGACTCGTTCGACAGCGGCAATGCTGAATACCCACTTGCCTGCCTCGGGAAGGAGCGGGCGGACCGGAGAACGACCGCTCCGCACCGCTCGCTTCAGGACCTCCGGGTGCAGTCCCCACCGCTCGGCAAGTTGCGCCGTAGTGAGTGTTAAACAGTTCATCTCCTTTCACCTCGTGGTTGCTTGCCTCGGCTGCGCCGAGACGATGACGGTCAGCGATCATGACTGGATCGATCTCGTTTCATCTCATTATGCATGCCAATTGACAATCTGGCGGAAGATTCTCGTATCAGCCTGCAAGTTCTCGCACGGTCGTCCAGAGCGGGGCTCAATGTGTCAAATGGAGCCTTGATGCTCCAGTAGAATTGACTGTATGAGACGAACATACAATCACAAGGAGACAGCGGCTCTCTTCGGATACAGTCGGAAGCAATGGTACAGATTGAGGCTTACAGGAAATGCACCCATCAAGCCAATTCCTGGTACAAATCGCTATAGCAAGCTGCTCGTGGACGTGATTGTCGATGGGGTGGTAGAGCTTGAGCATCAATCAAAGTGGTCAGAAAGGACGGGCAGAGCGGAGTCCGCTGCGTGATGGATGCGGCCATGGACACGAGGCAAGCTGAGTGGGAACGACGTACAGGCTGGGCAGTAATGCATAAAGGCATCACGGGACTGCTTCCAGGGATGAGGCGAGACCGAAAGCACGAACGATGGCACGAATTGCAAGTCAATGGCCGCAGGGTCGCTGCCTTCGACCACACATTTACCATCTATCGGCACGGAGAGGGCAAGGCATGGCTTCTGATGCCGTACGGCATCTGCGAAAGTCGAATCGCTGAACTGACCGCTTGGTGTGAGGACCGGCGAGCGAGGTGGGCCGCAGTCGGTGACGGCTTCTGGTCGGAGTACGGAACGATTGCGATCGTTGTTTCGTCGTTCGAGTGCTTCAGCAGGGGTGCCAGCCTGTGAGCGGGCGATCAGACTGGGATGACATAGACCTCAGTCAGTACTGGGACAACGACTACGAGGAAGAAACGCCAACGCTCCTGCACCTCTGGGACGGTCTAGGCGCTGCGTACGTCAGCAAGATCAACACGTTCATTGGAGAGCCAGCGTCCTGCAAGACCTGGGCTGCGCTCATCGCCTGCGTAGAGCAGATCCAGCAGGGCAACGAAGCGCTCTGGATCGACCTTGAGGACAGCCCCAACACGGCCGTTCAGCGTCTCAAGATCCTTGGCGTGACCCGTGAACAGGGAGAACGCTTCCACTACAAGCGTCCAACCACTCAGCCGCCTGTGAAGATCACAGAGCAGGAAGTGGCCAGGATTGCCCAACAGGGCGCAACGTCCAAGATGGTTGACGACATCGAAGCGCTACGTGCGCAGGCTGAACCGTTTGAACGCCTGGTGGAGCAGGCCAGGGCAGCAACAATCGTGGTCGTTGACTCCGTGACTGAACTGATGAGCCTCTACGGGTTGAACGGTGATGCACGTGAGGACGTGAGCACCCTGCACAAGCGTCTACGGTCGCTGTTCACTGACAACGGCCCTGGTGTCATCCTGCTGGATCACGTAACCAAGAGCACGCAGGGCCGTGGCCGTTGGGCTTCAGGCTCTGAACGCAAGATCGGTGGCCTAGATGGCTCTGCCATCACCTTTGAGACTGCTGCCGTGTTCGGCCGGGGCAAGACGGGAAGAGTCAAGCTAGGCGTATCCAAGGACCGACCTGGCTACCTCAACGGTGCACTAGACGACGGGAAGACCGTTGGTGAATTGATTCTTACGTCTGACGCCATCACAGGGCATGTCACGTGGAATGTGCACCGTCACAACTGGCTAGAAGATGTTGATGGCCGTTCTGCTGACGCTGTGCTCAGGGCAATTGTCCGGACGCTCGGCAAGCACGGCGACCTAGGTGTCAACGAGATCTGTGGACACCTAACGCCACTCTTCACAAAGAAGAAAGTTTCAGAAGGTTTGGCATTGCTTGAAGCGAAAGAAGCGATCACATTTGCACCAGGACCGAACCGAAAGAAGGTCTATAACTTGTCGGGTGATTCAGGTGGTTCAGTGGTTCGAACCACCTGGAACCATCGAACCACCCGGGATTCAGGTGGTTCGGGTGGTTCAATCCTTGTGGTTGAACCACTGAACCACTTGCGGGCAGCCCGAACGGTCACGACTAGCGTCACGTTTGCGATGCCTGAGCCCACGGCCGAAGAGATCGAGGCAAGTCTCATCGAGTGGTCTCTGGACCAGATGGAGGACTACCCGCCAGCGCCTCCCACTGATGAGGAAGTGGAGGACTTCATGAGTTACGTCGAACACGACTGGTGGGAGAAATCGACAGCGTCGGAGGTAGCGGCGAATGTCTGATCAGCAAACACAGCCCGAACTGGAGAGCGTTGCGCCCCAGTCGTGCATGCTTGTACTCGCACCCCGTGTCGTCGATAGTGCGCTCTTCCCATTGGCGATCGAGATGTCCCAGGCTGAGGACCCAAATCTTGTAGCCACGTCAGATGCCGATGAATTGAGTTACGACTTGCAGAGCATCCTCGCCAGACTGCGCTTCCACTTCGACCGACTGATGGCCGAGAACGAGAGTCAGCCAGACCTTCCCCGATTCCACAGTGCAACCTGGGTGTCCAAGAAGACTCCAGAGCCAGGCCTGGCAGCGCTGGCCACGGTCGTTCGAGCGCACTTCGCTGCGGTGGCCGCTCGACGCTCCGAGGAAGGCGAGCGCGGCTCTCTCGGGCAGCAATCGAAGTGAGCCACAGTTACCACTACGGAACTCGTTTCAGGGTCCCCAAGGGATGGCCGGCATGGAAACGCCAGTGCACCAGAATAAAGAGAAGCGGTCACCAGTGCAGGGCGTGGTCGGCAGTGGGGACTAGTAGGTGCCGCCAGCATGGGTCGGCTGGCCTGCATGCGGACGCCGGCTGGCGTCGATACCTCGTCGGCGTCATTAGCGGGGCAACCCCCGATTTGATCGATCCGACGCTCACCCCGAATGCCTTGGCAGACGAACTTGCGATCTGGGTGCTGCGTGACGAGCCCCGTGTGAGTGCAGCGGTGAAACTCGCAGCGGCCACCTACCTTTGGGACGTCATCGGGCGAGTAGATCGTCAACTTGACGCCTACAACGTCCTGGAGCCCACTCTTGGAGAAGAGGGGGCTCAAACCGTCGTGCAGCTGTTGAGCCGTCACCGAGTCATCTGACGGTGGCTGTATGAGTGAAGGAACTCGACTGAATTCGCAGTGCTCGTGGGGGTACGGATCAGCCAGTTGAATTCATGCCGGCGAAGTGGGGCCGCACCATTCAGCGGGG
>DORQ01000094.1:2051-3394 GCA_003514205.1 Acidimicrobiaceae bacterium | reverse complement strand
GTGCCGGTGGGTAGTGGCAGCGTTGGGGTCCACATGATGGGGGTCTCACCCGTTCCTGGGTTGAGTACCGCACTGGTGAACTGCGATTGCAGGCTGGTCCATCCAGCAGGAATCGGACTGATAGTGGCCACCTCGAGGCGGCTATCTCCAACTGGAAGCGTGCCAGCGTAGGTGAGCCCAGCGGGCAACGTATCGACCAAACGGACGTTGGTCAGTGTTGGCCGGTCCTGCTGGACCGTCACTGTCCAATAGCCCTTTGCTCCGGCCTCAATCTGGACCCCGTCGGAGGCGTCTGGGCGCTTACTGACCCAGTGGTTTGGCGAGCCGCCCGGGCAGCTGCCGTCATCGATTTCGACATATGGCCACAGTTCGCCCGAGAGGCTTCCGCGATCTGCACTGCCGTTCGAGTCCTTGAACTCCAACGTGGACCGTGTCAGCGTCGAAGCCGTGCGGCTCTTGGTTACACCGGACACCCGGAGGTCATAGTAGGGCTGGTGCCAACCGGCCGCGCCGTTAGGGCTGAACGGGAAGGTACCGAGGTTGTTCCACACCAAGGTCGTGGAACCATCAGGGTTCGCAACTGTGGAGTCCGGGTCGGGGAACGGGGTCGTCGCCTGAGACCAGTCGAAATCAACCGTGTATGGCTGATTCGTAGCAAGGGGTCCTGGACCTACGACCCGCACAGCGCCTGATCCAGCCGTGAACTTCATTGCAGCGGGCACGAGAACGGTGAGCTTGGCATCTCGACCAACGCCAGAGTCAAGGAGTCCGTTGCCATTGCGGTCATCGGCGGGATAGGGGGAGGGCCGAAGATCACCGTCGAACTCAGCCACGGCGGGATCGTAGAAGTCACCGTTGCCGATACGGATCGACAGTGTCACCGGAGTGCTCACCGGGACTGTTGCTGGACACACGTCGAAATAGCGGATCTCGGTCTCGGGCTGCGGTGTGACCACATGAAGTGCAATGCTGGTGTGGCCGTCCGTGAAGACACTGCCGGAACCTGCTGCCGCCACGTCGTTGTAGGACAGGATCCGAGCCGTGTTCTGAATGAAGTCATTGCCGTTGAGATTCGGCGAGAGCGGGGAGATGAGATCTGCCGAGGCTCGGGGAGTTGCGGTGTATGTCACTCGGATTGACTCGCCTTCCAGCGGCCCAGATCCGTCAGGATCACCGGCGAGCGGACCCGCGTAGGAGCAGTTCAGCTGTAGGGGCGTGCCCGAAGCCACACAGCTCGCACCCGCTGGGGTGACCACCATGGAACCGCCGTTGAAGGTCAGCCGGTTCGTGTTCGTTAACGCGTCACGTCCAAGGTCGTCAGTGAAGGTCACGTTGTACGCCGG
>DORQ01000094.1:0-1834 GCA_003514205.1 Acidimicrobiaceae bacterium | reverse complement strand
ACCTTCTTTTGGAGTTCGACATGAGGCGTTGTGATATCGATCGCCGCGTTGTCCCGTCGACCGGCCATATCGAGGTCGCTCTGGATTGGCATGGTCGCCGGGATCAGCGGATAGACGTTTCCATTTGCTCCACCCCCTCTGCTTGCGGCTCGGTTCCACCAAGCTCGGGCGGAGTTGACCAATGGATCATTGAATCCGTCAACAACCTCCATCCCGTTCGCGAACGTCGCGTCGACGCGGGCGGTGAACGTGATCCGATACACCGAGTTCGCCGTATTTGTGTAGTCGCCGAGATACCAGAGCACCTCGGTTCGGCTTCCGGCCCCCCGGCTTCCGAGGAATACACCGTTGTACTGGGCAACGCAGGGGCCTGAGATGCAGGTTGCCGTCCAGCCGCTGGCGGAGGGGACCGCCCCAGTCGCGGGGACATTAGTCAGTGACATCCCGTCTGGCAGCAGGTCACGCACAACAATGTCGTGGGTTGCCACGTTGAGGCCGTCGCCTTCGATGGTGACATCGAGTGTGAACTTCACCTGGTCAGATGGCGTCGCCTGAACCGTCTCGACTCCCGGAACCGATCCGCCTGCACCACCGGTCGAGACACTCTTGGCGACCCGCACCGATGTCTCGTTCGGAAGAATGGTGTATTCGCCTTGGGCAGTGATCTCCTCACCGGCTTGCCAGTTGGCATTGGTGAGTGTCGCAGTATTGACCATCGTGGTTTCGCCAGTGGCAGGCACGGCGCCGTTTTGGACGAACGGAATCGAGATTCTGACTCGCTGATGCGGGTCGAGCTGATTGATCACAATTCGGGCGCCCGTACGACGTCCTGCAAGAACCCCACCAGGGAACGCAGAATTTGTCGTGTCTGAGATCGTGTGCGGTGTTCCCGTCAACCAAGTTGCTGTTGCGTCACCGGTTCGGTACTCGAAGGTGGCGGGCATCGGGTCGTTCACAACAACTCCGCCAACGCTGACATCGGAGGTGTTCTCCACCACGATGACCCACTCGCCATCGCTAGGGGCAGCATCCAATGGATCAGCGTCTTGTTGAATGGTGGCGCCTGCGTCGATCGCTGGCGACTTTGTTATCTTGAATGTCGGAGCGGCAACAGCGAAATCTGCAGTGTCTGCTGTGGAGTACGGGGTCCCGTTGGAGCTCAGGCCGTCCGCTGCGTCGTTCCAGGTCAGCGTCGCGAGGTTCGTTTGTGAACCAATGGTTGGATCACCACACACGACCAGATTCGCATCGAACGTGAAGACCGCACCGGGGGCGAGGTTTCCGGGCAACTGCCATGTATTAGCGGCTGGACTTGTTACGCCGTTCGTCGCACTCGCGGCAACGATACAGAACCCGGTGGGGGGTGTTTCGGTGACCGTGGGCGCATACGCAGTGGTCGTCGAGGTGTTCCGGATGGTGAAGGTGAAGGGCACTGCGGTGCCTGAAGTGGAGGCAACGACCCCACCGCTCAGTGATCGGAGTGAACTCGCAACCTCTTTTGACAAGGTGAGCTGAGGGTCGGGAAGGAGGTGGGTGACTGATGCGGACAGCCCATCGACATATGGGGTCCCAAATGGATCGTTGTAGGTCGGAACTGTCGCGAGGTTATAGAGACGGCCAGTGGTCGTCGGCGCGGCCGTATAGGTAATGGTGGCTGAGCCACCGGCTGGAATGGGAGCTGCCAAGGTCGTGGTCAGGATCCCCGCACCCAAGGCACATCCAGCCCCACATGGGGCGCCATTCATTTTCGGCCTTTTGCAGACAGCCGGGCAGCGGAACGTCTGGTCTCGAAACTGAAGCTGGGTCATTGGCTTTGAACCGGTGTGGGACAGAA
>DORQ01000107.1:3684-18650 GCA_003514205.1 Acidimicrobiaceae bacterium | reverse complement strand
ACGGCACCCGATGCCCTCCTGAGACCCTGCGCTGCTACATTGCCAACTCACCCCTTGCCCTGGTCCAGCCCGTGTGCGGCTCGCATGGATCGTGCAAGAGACCTGAGGAGTCGCCTGCCTTGAGAGTTTCAAAACCAGCAATATTCACTGCGATCCTCATGATCGGCGCCCTCGCCCCAATTCCAGCGCTCGCCGAAGTAACTTCCTCCACTGTCCAAAAGATCGCACTCGCCGGCGATTCTCAAGCAGTTGGCCTCGATCCATTCGTCATGGTGGGACTCTCCTGGACTGGTCCGACCAGTCCGACACTGCAGGTACAGGCGTCATCGGGCTGGGAGGAGGTCCTCATCGATCCAACGGGACCCGACCAAGGCCCCGATCAGTCCACGAGTGAAGAACTCAAAGACATCGACAACAGGTCCTTCAGCGAGCCTGTCTGGGTTGGCGAAGCATCCGGGTACCGAGTGAACTCCCAGGGCTCGAAGAATCTCACCATTCACCTCATTCGCGAGATATCAGAACGTGTCCCAGTTTCGTCAATCCCTCCTGCGGGAGCGGCGATTCCCAGCGACGGCCCCGCCGTCAATAGCAGAGTCTCCTGGGGTGCATCTGCACCGAAGACAGCAAATGATGTCGCAAAAACCATCCGGCTCGCAGTTGTTCATCACACGGCGGGAACCAACAACTACACCCAGGATCAGGTTCCCTCGATCCTCCGCAGTATTCAAGCATTCCACCAGAACTCTCGTGGATGGAACGACATCGCCTACAACTTCCTTGTCGACAAATGGGGCGGCATTTGGGAGGGTCGAGCGGGCGGAATTGATCGGCCGATCATTGGAAGCCACGCCGCAGGGGTCAACACCGGCTCTGTTGGAATTTCACTCATGGGTGACTTCACGACCACAGGTGCCACGGCCGAAGCCCTTGAGGCGACCGCCCAGGTGGTGGGCTGGAAGCTCGCGCTGCACGGCGTGAATCCGCTGGGAACAGTGACCTTCACCAACGGTGGAAGCAATCGCTATGCCGAAGGTGCAGTGCTTACCTTGCCCACCGTGATTGGACACAAAGACATCGGTAACACCGATTGCCCAGGATCGGTACATAACAGCCTGCCCGACATCCGCAACCGGGCGGCCCAACGCCCCAAGTACGTTTCAGGCGAACTGGAGTCGCTCACGATCGCTGGTGGGTCGGTCTCCTTCAGCGGCTGGGCCTTCGATCGACGCACCTCCCAACCAATTGATGTCGCAGTGGAACTCAACGGGCGGTATCTGACTAGTGTCGCTGCCTCTACCAACCGAGCAGACTTGGGCACTCGGCTTCAAGGCCACGTCGCAACTGTCGGCTTTGCGGGATCTGTGAGTGTGCCCGAGGGCGACCTCAGAGTCTGCCTCTACGGGCGAGAGGCCAGTGCCCAGGCGTACACGCTGCTGAAATGTGGGGACCTGTACCGCCTCTTTCTCTCGCCACTTGGAGCGTTGACGAGCGCTGAACGCGACGGACCGAACCTCAGGCTGCGCGGCTGGGCCGGCGAGGAAGGGCTCGCCGCGCCGCTGACAGTCCGCGCAACCATTGATGGTGCGGTGGTGGCTGAATCAGTTGCGTCAGAACAACTCACGGCGGATCCCCGACCGAGAGTTTCGGCCGGACACGGCTACACGCTGTCTGTGCCAATCAGTGATGGAACGCACACCTACTGCGTGGTTGCGGTGAACCAAGGGGAAGGCTCAGACCGCCAGGTCGGCTGCACCGATTTCTCCTCCAACAATGATCCGATTGGCTCGCTCGACCTCGCGGTGTGGTGGGGAAGTTACGTTGTGGTCGCTGGCTGGGCGGGCGACCCAGATAGCGCTGGGCCCCTGACAGTTCGATTCACCGACAATGGAGTACCTGTTGCTGCCGCAGTCGCACGCTCGTTCCGGGCGACCATGCCTGGCTTTAACCAAGCATTAGGCAGCTTCCACGGATTCGAACTCGGACTCAAGCTCAACCCGGCTATCAGCCACACCATTTGCGTCTCCGCTGATAACTCGAACGGGGCGCTCGGGCCACAACTGGGTTGTCGAACTGTTGGGCGCAAACCTCCAACCACTCCTGCGCCGAAGAAGACGACCAAGAAATCAGCTCCGAAGAAGTCCACGAAGAAGAAGGCCACGACTACGTCGAAGAAGTAGTGGGCGTGAACAGACACACCGACCGCATGGACTGACCTGGTGCGCGCACTGGCGTCTCGGACTGCCCGAAAAGGGCAACTACCTCGACTACGATCGGCACTATGTCTAGTGCAACCGAACTACGTAGTTACGTGAATGAGTATGGAGTCACTACTCTCGCAGCCAACCTGAGCAGGAGGACCGCCCAGCACGGCCGATACCGACTCGCACAAGCGAGGGGCAAGAACCCAGGCTTCAAATACCAGGGCAAGCAGATGGATTTTTTCTGGCACCCCTACAACCGAACCTGGCTGAGTGAACGGGCACTTGAGATCCCCATTGCTCAACAGTTCCTTGCCCGCTTCCCAGAGGATGCTCACGGGCTCGAAATCGGCAATGTGATGGCCCACTATCAGCCAATCACCCATCGAGTGGTGGACAAGTACGAACGAGCGCCTGGCGTCGAAAACATCGACGTTGTCGAGGTGGAAAGTGCCGAGCCGCTTGACTTCATCTTGGCGATCTCCACGATCGAGCACGTTGGCTGGGACGAGCCACACAAGGACCCCTCGAAAGCTCCCGCTGCACTCGCGCGACTTCGATCCCTCCTTCACCCTGAACGCGGCAGGTTCCTCCTCACAGCACCCCTTGGTCACAATCCGGGTCTGGATGCGTGGCTGCTCCAAGGCGACCACGGCGCGCTGTGTTCAGAGATCTATGTGCGCGACCACAAGGACCGCTGGACCTCGGTGGATCAACCCGAGCCGCATCAGATCCGCTACCACTATGACCTCCGAAGCGCAGGGTGCCTCTGGGTCGGAGAGTTCGCCAGGGACTAGGAATTCTGGGACTAGGAATTCTGGGACGAGGGCTTCGGCGCTTGGGGCGCAACCCCAAGCATTCCAATTCGCAACTGCCGGTGCCTGATCCGCGCCATTGCACCCCAAACGGTGATGCGGCCCATGGATTCAACCATGATGCGGCCCGACATCTTTGAGGTGCCTTGTTCGCGATCGCGAAACACAATCGGCACCTCGTCGATTCTGCCCCCCGCGAGCTTGGCTCGAAATGCCAACTCCGGCAGAAACACATAGCCGGTAGAACGGGTTTCGCCATATTTGATGCGAATCAGCATCGGCACCTTCCATGCGCGAAACCCTGACGTGACATCAGAAAGCGGCAGGCCGAGCAGCAGCGTCGCATACCGATTCCCCACCGAAGACAACAGGCGACGCCCTATCGACCAGTTGGGAATCGACCCGCCCGGAATATAGCGGGCACCTATGGCCAAATCCGCTCCGTCCTCGATCCGTGCGAGCAGCTGCGGAACTGCGGCTGGGTCATGGGACAAGTCCGAGTCCATCTGGACCACAACCTCAAAGCCGTGGTCGATCGCCCACGCAAAGCCTGCACGGTATGCATCGCCGAGACCGTTCTTCTCGGTACGACGCACAACGAAGACGCCCTTTCGGGTTTTCGCAAACTCAACGACCAGCTCGGCGGTTCCATCGGGACTGCCGTCGTCGACAACCAAGACCTCTACCTGAGGTGCATGCAGACTGAGGCTTTCAAGCACCGCCACGATGTTGTCTGCTTCGTTATAGGTCGGCAACACGACAACCGTTTTGGCCACAATGACTCCTCCGATAGCTCGCCGAATCTACCAGCCAAGCGGACCATGGCCAGTGATTCAGCGCTACAGGACGACCGACCGCTACCTGGCGGGCGCAACGAGTGGAGCGGGCATGCAATGCCCTTCAAGCTCGACCACCTGAATTCGATCTCGGTTGGCGTAGGTGATCTCATTGGTCGGGTCAATGCGGATCTTGAACTCGCGGAATTCCATATCGAGTGCATCAAAGGTCAGATATCGCCCGACAAGGGGGCTTCCGATCCCGAGAATCAACTTCACTGTCTCCACGGCCTGAATCGTGCCAATGATGCCGGGAAGCGCACCCAACACACCAGCCTCGGCGCAGCTTGGCGCCATTTCAGGTGGTGGTGGCTCGGGCAACATGTCTCGATACGTGGGACCCGACAGCGGGTGGAACACGGTCACTTGGCCTTCGAAGCGGAAGATCGAGCCATGCACTACGGGAATGCCAGCTTTCACCGATGCGTCATTCAGCATGTAGCGAACGGGGAAGTTGTCTGCACCGTCGACGATCACGTCGTAGCCGGCAATAATCTCCTCGATATTGGAAGCATCCAACCGACGGTCGTAGGTCACCACATTCACGTCGGGGTTGAGCGCTGTCAGCGTTTTCTTCGCTGAGTCCACTTTGCGGTCGCCGATTCGATCCATGTTGTGAAGGATCTGCCGTTGGAGGTTGGATTCGTCGACCACATCCATGTCGATGATCCCGAGTGTCCCAACTCCAGCTGCCGCGAGATAGAGCGCCGCTGGCGAACCAAGGCCGCCTGCACCCAAGAGCAGGACCTTCGCCCCGAGGAGCTTCAGCTGGCCTTCGTCGCCAATTTCGGGGACGAGCAGATGTCGTTGATAGCGGTTTCGCTGCTCGGGCGTGAGCACCGCCGGAGTCGACCAATCGCGGCCCTCGTCCTTCCACTTGTTGAAACCACCAGCCATGGACACAACATCGCTGTACCCGAGCTCACCGAGCGTCTTGGCAGCGAAGGCCGACCGAACGCCGCCTGCGCAATGAACCACAATCTTGGTGGACTTCTCACCGACTCGAGATTCGATCTGAGCCTCAAGGTGTCCTCGAGGAATGAACACCGCCCCGGGGATCGACCCTTGCTCGAATTCATCGGCTTCGCGCACATCCAGGACCACAGCTCCATCGGCGCGAAGACTCTCAGCCTCAGCTGTGGAGACCTCTTGGATCTCGGATTTGGTTGCGGTTAACAGTTCCCGAAAATTGGCCATTGCACGTTTCCCATCGACTACTTCAGAGGGTTGCTGCCCTCGGCGCTCTAAATGCTACCTAATTGGTCAACAATTGCGAATCCGAGATATTCCCAACCTGAAACCTCCTATCCTCGGACCATGCTTGTGATTGAGACGTTTCGTGGTTCAGAACGTGAAAGTGTGCACCGTGTCTTGGCGGCGCACTGCGACACTGACGGCCGACTGATCCACGAATCCGAGCCGGGAGCTGGCTCGTGGAGGTTCTTTCTCCGCTCGGCGGCGAAACCGTTTCAAGCAGCACCAGCGGTTGCGGAGGGCGTTATCGACACGCTTGGCCTCACCTCCCAACACCTTGCAGTCGCGTGCTCCTCCCATGACGGCAGTGAGCGGTACACCCGACTCGTGCGTGAGATTCTCGAATCTGCCGGTCTCGATGAAGCTGCGCTCCAGACTGGATCGGACGGCCAGGGCACCCCAATTCAGCATCAGTGCTCCGGCAACCACGCGCTCGGTCTTGCGTGGGCAGCCGTGCGAGGGTGGCCAACTGCCAGCTATTGCGTTGCCGAGAATCCGGTCCAACAGGGAATGAACGCCGCAGTCGCCCAAGCCGTTGGAGCAGAGGTCATGATTGCCCCGGACAACTGCGGTATGTCAACCCACCAGATGACACTCTCGAATGCCGCAACAGCGTTTGCACGACTGGCCTCACCGGAGGCCGATACCTTCCTCGAAGGGCTCGGGACAGTGGCAGCAGCAATGCGCCGGCACCCAGAACTCATCCGACCACGAGGCCAGATTGACGCCGAGCTGATGGCAACAGACCCTCAACTCGTGGCCAAGGTAGGGGCCGAAGCGGCGTTAGGGATCGGGCATAGCGACCTTGGCGGCATCGCCCTCCGGGTGCTCGACGGAGGTACGCGGGCCTGGGGCCCCGCTGGATCAGCGGTGGCCGCAGAATGGTTTTCCACCGACAGTACAGGGCTTGAGCAGCCTGCACTCTTGGACGCACACGGTCGGCCAATTGGCCATACTGCAGCACGCTGGGAATAGTCCGCGCCGGCCACCGAGAGCAGCTAAACCTGCCTGCGCACCGGCCAGCTGCTGCCAGCTTCCCGCTCAGCAATGGGGGCACTCCCACCCCTGGTACAGCTAGGAATCGCCGAATCGAGGCCGTAGGTTCAAAGCGGCTTCCCCCCGCCCCACCTCCTTCGGAACACTGCACAATGACACTGCTTGAACAGCCCTATTCAACCACCGAACCTGCACAGCGCCCGCCTGAATCCGATACTGCCCAGCCGAGTTGGACTCGCGACCTCCTCGATCCTGTGGATCCAGCCACGGTCGAATCAACCTCGCCACTTCTTGAGGTTGTCGGCTGGCCCGATTCCGGCCAACTGCAAGTTGGTCACGACGCTCGAAGCTTCTATGTGGAGCGCTATTGGCTGGGCATGCTCGGGCCATCCAGCACCTGGATGCTTCGCAGGTTCGCACGAGGACTGGAGGATCACCCCGGTGGTTTTCGAATCAACCTGATCGACACCGCCAAGGCGCTCGGCCTCGGAACCAGCCTGGCGAGGAACTCCTCCACCCAGCGGTCAATCGATCGACTCTGCCAGTTCAATCTGGCCGAACGGGTGAGCCCAACTCGGCTCTCGGTTCGCACCGTGGTTCCGACGATGACACGCAAGCAGCTCTCGAAGCTGCCTGAATCGGTACAGAGAACCCACGACCAACTCCTCGCCCGCGAGGTACAGGATCCAGAGTTGTCACGCGCTGTTGCAGCCGCCACTGGGCTGATTGGTGCCGGGCTTACCAACGCTGTGGTCGAAAGCCAGCTTCGAGTCTGGGGTTTCCCGCCCGTGTGCGCGCATCACGCAACTGCGCTGGCGCTCGCCGAAGGCTGGGCGAGTTGAGCTAGATCAGCCACTCAAGAAGTGTTCGGACTCCGAAGCCGGTTCCACCCTTGTGGATTTCGGCTTCGGACTCCTCACTGAAGGCTGGCCCAGCAATGTCGAGGTGCGCCCACGAGATCCCTTCGCCGACGAACTCCTGCAGAAAGAGCCCCGCAGTGAGTGCTCCGCCGTAGCGTCCGCCGATGTTCTTCAGATCAGCAATCGGTGAATCCAGAAGTTTGCGGTACTCCGGCGGAAGGGGCAGCCGCCAGAACGACTCGCCAGAACCCGCAGCAGCGCCCAACAACTCCCCTGCCAACTCCTCATTGTTCGACATGAGGCCAGCGAACTTGTCACCGAGGGCGACCATGCACGCGCCGGTCAAGGTTGCCAGGTCCACGATGGCATCAGGGGACGACTCAGAGGCCAGCGAGAGCGCATCGGCCAGCACCAGTCGACCTTCGGCATCGGTGTTGAGGATCTCCACCGTCTTGCCGTTTCGGGCAGTCATCACATCGCCGGGGCGGGTCGCGTCCCCACCGAGCATGTTGTCTGTCATGGGGGTGTAGCTGGTCACTGCAACCTTGCAGCCCAGCGCTGGAAGGGCACACATCGTGGCGATCACTGCAGCGGCGCCGCCCATGTCACACTTCATGGTCATCATTGCGTCTGCGGGCTTAATGCTGAGCCCGCCAGAATCGAACGTGATTCCCTTACCCACAAGAGCAACCGAGCGGGTCGCCTTCGGTGGTGTGTAGGTCATCGTGACGAACTTGGGCTCTTGATCTGAACCACGACTCACGCTCAGGAGGCCACCAAGCCTCGCTTTGGCGATCTCTTTCGCGCCAAGCACCTTGACTGTGAGGCCTGCAGCAGTGCCGCGCTGCTTTGCACGCGTCGCAAATTCAGCTGGCGTCAACACACCGCCTGGCTCGTTTACGAGATCTCGCGCGAAACAAACTGCATCGGAGATGATCTCTCCCCGAGTAAGACCTGAACGAGTAGCTCCTGCAATCGTCAGCGTTGTCAAGACTGGCTTGTCGTCTGCGGCTTTGTACCGATCGAATCGATACGAACCCAGTAACGCACCTTCGGCTGCAGCTTGACTGATTCGGTCCGTCCCCAATCGCTCGCCGACGTGGGTAAGCACCGGACCGAGGTCGAGCACCGCGGACGTGTGGGCACTCACCGAGCGAACGGCCCGAGCCGCTGCGGCTCGAATCCCGTCAAGCATGAGCGATTCGCTCTCTCCGACTCCCACAAGGGTGAGCCACTCGACTGCATCGGTGTGGGTGGCGATGACCTCCCCTGCGCCTCCGCTAAAGGTGAGTCGTTTCAACACCGCTGCTGGGACGCCGCTGCTCTGCAAGCTCTCCGTTGGGAGCAATCGAACCACCACACTGCTCCGAGCGGGAACAGCCTTTGATGCTTTCAGTGTGATCATGAGTGCTCCTTCGAGCTGGATAGGGACGCGTCTTTTGCGGTGAGGTTGGTTGCGTCTGCTTGGCGGGCCAGTGCCCAGAGCAGGTCGGAAAGTCGGTTGAGATATTGCCCGACGTACGAGCCCTGTTCAGCAACCGCGAGCGCTGCGCGCTCTGCACGGCGTACTACCGTCCGCGCGACATCGAGTTGAGCCGAGAGCGGAGATCCCCCTGGAACCACGAACTCTTTGGGCAGGTCGAGTGACTCCATGACTGCGTCGATACCGTCTTCAAGTGCCGTCACCATCTCGGCAGACACCACTGACTTGGACTCGAGAAGTTTGTGGCGATTCGCCGAATCGGTGGCCAGTTCGGCCATCAACACCCACAGGTCGCGCTCGCACTGGATGAGGAGATGATCGAGATCGCTTCCTGGGATTGAGAGGGAACGCGCCAGACCGATGAACGCCTGCGCTTCATCCACCTCGCCGTAGGCAATGGGGCGATCCGAATCCTTTGGGACACGGCCGCCAAAATAGAGGCCAGTGGTGCCGTCATCGCCAGAGCGTGTGTAAATCAACATGGCATCGGTAGGCTACTCGTCAATCACATTGAGCTGGTCGAATCACATCCGTGCGCCTATCATGGCAAGCGTTGTAGTGAGCTGACCTGAAGGTTCGGGCGTGAGGCCCCAGCTCCCGGCGATCCGAATCACTGTTTTTCGACGCTCAGGAGCACCCATGAGTAACTACCTCGACCTCGTACATGACCGCGTTGTCGTCTTCGATGGCGCCACTGGAACCTACCTTCAACGTCTCAACCTGACAGCGGAAGACTTTGGCAGCGAGGCGCTTGAGGGCTGCAACGAGATACTGTGCCTGACCCGGCCCGACTTTGTGCGCCAAATGCACGTGGACTACTTCGAGGCCGGAGCAGACGTTGTTGAGACGAACACCTTCGGCTCCTTTGCTGTTCCACTCGGCGAGTACGGCCTTGAGGATCGCGTTCATGAGTTCAACGTGACTGCTGCGAAGCTCGCCCGCGAAGCGGCGGAGCTTGTGGCAACCCCCGATCGGCCCCGTTTCGTTGCTGGTTCGATTGGTCCAGGAACTCGGTTCGCCACACTCGGTCAGATTTCCTACGTTGAACTTCGCGACCACATCGAGGAACAGGCCCTTGGGCTCCTCGAAGGCGGAGTCGACCTGTTCATTGTTGAGACTCAGTTCGATCTGCTGGGAATTAAGGCATCAATGAACGGCTGCCGAGCCGCAATGCGAGCCTTCGGCCGGGAGATTCCTCTTCAAGTGCAGGTCACTATTGAGATGACCGGACGCATGCTGCCGGGCACTGAGATCGCTGCGGCGCTTGCAGCGATAGATCCAATGCGACCAGATGTCATTGGGCTGAACTGCGCGACCGGCCCGTCGGAAATGGGCGAACACCTTCGTTATCTCTCCCAACACGCACGCATGCCAATTTCAGTGCTGCCAAACGCCGGGTTGCCGAGCGTGGTCGATGGCAAGATGCACTACGACCTCGGTGCCGAGGAGTTCACTACCTACCTACAACGATTCGTCAACGAGTTTGGCGTCCAGATCGTAGGTGGGTGCTGTGGAACTACTCCGGAGTACATCAAGCAGCTAGCGGATGCAGTGGCTGATACCAAGCCGGCCCCGAGAACCCCCGTGCACACTGCTGGAGCTACTTCGATCTATAGCTTTCAGCCCTTCGGAAGCGAGGATGGCGACAACGCCGCGACCTCGTTTGTGATGATTGGCGAACGAACCAATGCCAACGGTTCCAAGAAGTTTCGGGAAGCCTTGCTCGACGAGGATTGGGACATCACCGTCGCAATGGCCAAAGAACAGGTCAAAGAAGGAAGCCACATTCTGGACGTGTGCGTCGACTACGTCGGCCGAGACGGTGCCGTGGACATGAACGAGGTCGCACAACGGTTCGCTACTCAATCCTCCGTTCCGTTGGTGCTCGACAGCACCGAGCCCGAGGTGATGGAGGCGGGACTCCGCTGGCTTGGCGGTCGCGCAATCCTCAACTCCGCAAACTTGGAGGATTCCGACACCGAAGGTTCCCGACTCGATCGTGTCTTCAAGCTCGCGAAGGAATACGGCGCTGCTGTCATCTGCCTCCTCATCGATGAGGAAGGCCAGGCGCGAGACGTGGAGTGGAAGATGCGAATCGCGCATCGAATCCATGACCTCGCCGTCAATCGCTACGGCCTCGAACCTGGCGACCTGATCTTTGATGCCCTGACCTTTCCGCTTTCCACTGGCGATGACGATCTGCGCCGCGACGCCATTGCCACCATGGAGGCGATCCGGCGAATCAACGAGGAATTGCCCGGAACCTTCACCACGTTGGGGCTTTCGAACGTCAGCTTCGGGCTCTCCCCGGCCTCTCGACATGTCCTCAATAGCGTCTTCCTCGCCGAGTGCATCAAGGTTGGTCTCGACTCAGCCATTGTGCATGCGGCGAAAATCATGCCGCTGTCAAGGATCCCTCAAGAACAGCGAGATGTCTGTCTCGACCTCATTTGGGATCGGCGCGGTGCAGAGGGGACGTTGTCAGGCGGAGATAGCAACTACGACCCGCTCACGAAGTTCCTTGATGTCTTCGCCGATGTCAAAGCTGAGGAAGTGGTGAAGGAGGATCGTTCCGACTGGAGTATCGAGCGGATTCTGAGCCAACGAATCATCGACGGTGACCGCGAAGGGCTCAACGATGACCTCGCCAAGGCGTTGGAGACTCACGGGGCCCTCGAGATCGTCAACGACATTCTCCTCGCTGGCATGAAAGTTGTCGGCGATCTGTTCGGCAGCGGTGAGATGCAACTGCCGTTCGTCTTGCAATCAGCTGAGACCATGAAGATGTCAGTGGCCTTCCTCGAACCGCACATGGAGGTGGTCGAGGGAGACTCCGGAAAGGGCCGGATCGTGCTCGCCACCGTCAAAGGCGACGTTCATGACATTGGCAAGAACCTTGTCGACATCATCCTCACCAACAACGGTTACGAAGTCACCAACCTCGGTATCAAGATTTCCATCGCAGAAATGATCGAGGCCGCGCAGCGAGTCAACGCTGATGCCATTGGCATGAGTGGGCTCCTCGTGAAATCCACATTGATCATGCGGGAGAACCTTGAGGAACTGAACAGTCGCAACCTCTCCAACATCCCCGTCATGCTCGGTGGCGCCGCCCTTACCCGTACCTATGTGGAACGAGATCTCCGCGAGGTGTACGAAGGGCGCCTCTTCTATGGCAAGGATGCCTTTGAAGGCCTCAACGTGATGGAGAAGCTCGCTCAGATCAAGAGTGGCGAACTCGTCGATGATGACTACGGGGTCGTTCCCGGTGGACGCGACATTCCGCGACGCGAGAAGAAGGAAGTCGATCCCGCAACCATTCCAGCCCGATCACCAGAAGCAGCGAACGACAACCCTGTGTTCACACCGCCCTTCCTCGGTTCGCAGGTGGTCAAGGGAATCTCCCTCGATGACATCTCCACCTACATCAATGAGACAGCGCTCTTTCGGAATCAGTGGCAGTACCGGCCAACCGAGGGCGAAGGTGACGCTGAATTCAAAGACCGAATCCGACCGGAGCTTCGCCAAATCCTCTCGGAATGCAAGGCTGCCGACCTCCTGATACCTCAGGTTGCGTACGGATACTTCCCTGCGAACAGCGATGGGGATGACCTCATCATCTGGACCGATGAGACACGATCCGTCGAAGCTGAACGCTTCCACTATCCACGACAGCAGAAGGAGCCGTGGCTCTGCATCGCGGACTTCTTCCGCTCCGTGGACAGCGGTGAAGCCGACTATGCGGCGTTTCATATCGTCACCATGGGAGCGAGAATCTCCGAACATTGCGCGTCATTGTTCGCAGAGGACCGCTACCAGGAGTACCTGATGTTCCATGGAATTGGTGTGGAAATGGCCGAAGCATTGGCCGAGTTCTGGCATCACCGCATTCGAACGGAGTGGGGTTTCGTCGACGAAGACGGCCCATCGGTAGCTGGGCTGTTCAGGCAGCAATACCGTGGCGGACGCTATAGCTCCGGGTACCCGGCCTGCCCCGACCTTGAGGACAACGCAGTGGTTGCACGGCTCTTGGGCGCTGACCGCCTTGGCATCGAGGTCAATGAGGACACCGGGTGGCAGTACCAACCTGAACAGACAACGTCAGCGCTGATCTGCCATCACCCCCGCGCCAAGTATTTCGTGGCCCGTTAGTCAACGGATCTGCTCAAGATCTGGCACACTTCACTGCATGAATGTGGTGGTAACGGGCGCGGCAGGGTTTATTGGAAGCACATTGGTGGATCGTCTCCTCAGCGAGGGGCACACCGTTGTTGGCATCGATTGCTTCACCGAGTACTACGACGAGGCAACCAAGCGCGCCAATATCGCCGGGGCACTCGGCAATCCCAACTACACCTTGGCGGAAATCGACCTCACCACGGCGGACCTGGGTGGGGTGTTCGCTGATGTGGATGTTGTCTGGCACCTCGCCGGCCAACCCGGCGTGCGCCTGAGTTGGAGCGCAGGTTTCGAGCGGTATAACACCCTCAATATCCTGGCCACGCAGCGCGTCCTGGAAGCAGCGCAACAGGCTGGAGTCGGGCGAGTTGTGTATGCCTCGAGCTCCTCGATCTACGGCAATGCAGAACGCTTCCCGACAGAGGAGACCGACCTTCCCCAACCATTCAGCCCCTACGGAGTCACCAAGCTCGCCGCTGAGCATCTCTGCTCGTTGTACGCCGCCAACTGGGGTACTCCTACGGTCTCGCTTCGCTACTTCACGGTGTATGGCCCGAGGCAACGTCCCGATATGGCATTTCATCGGATGATCAACGCCGCACTAGCCGGAACCAAGTTCCCACTGTTCGGCGACGGGCAGCAGCGCCGATCATTCACCTTCGTTCAAGATGTTGTGGACGCAACCCATCGTGGCGGCATGACCCCAGATGTTGCTCCGGGCTCAGTGTTCAACGTTGCGGGTGAGCAATCGGCGACAGTCACCGAGGTCATCGACATGATCGGGGAGATCGTCGGCTCACCGCTGCAGCTCGATCGCCAACCAGCTCAGGCCGGAGATGCGTTACGAACTGGAGGCGCTACTGAGCGCATTGCGGCAGCCTTGGGCTGGACGGCGACCACCTCGGTGTACGACGGCCTAACTGCTCAGGTCGCGCATCTCCGAACGATTTTCGAACGAGATGGGGCTGCTCCACCACCGGTGGACTAGACCCGACCAGGCTTCTCAGCACTGCCACGCCAGCCCTGCGTTTTCCACCGCTGCGCTCGCAGCCCAAGGGCTAACCAGCCAGAATCAGCCGAGCGACGAGATCCTGACCGAACCCCGTCAGAATGGCCAGGTAGAGCAGGCCCGTGGCTGCCATCACTGCCGAGTAGGCACGCTCGCGAAGCGCTGCTCGGGTCACGCGACACAACACGAAGGTGGTGATGGCCGAGGCAGCCCAGAACCAGCCGAGCATTCCGTTCCAGCCATCGTCCACGGCACCGGTGAAGACCGAGATCATTCCTGTCGGCAAGAGCATGACAGCGAACTCGAACGGCCAGATCCAACTCAGCGCACGGACGAGTTCCAACAGCGGAGCCCGAGGCAGACCGGGCTGGGTGAGGTACCAGTGCCCCAGCAGCATCGCGTCGGTGACGCAGCCTAAGAACACGGCACCTACGAGCACTCGGAGCAACTGAACCACCACGGGAGAACCAGCAGTCAGGCCCGCAGCGATGAGTCCTATGAAGCCAATGCCGACGCTGATGAGGTCGAGGTTTGGATTGAATTCCTCGACCCCATCGTCGAACTTCTGCACCTCTCGAGAGATTCCCGTCATCTCCTCGATTCGGGCAGACTTCACCTGGGCCTGCTCGCGTTGATACCGCACACCGGCGCCACGCTGCGCCCAGCTCACCCATCCGACCGCCGCACAGGATGCCGCTACTCCAAGTGCTGCGATCTCGCGAATCCAGACCAATCCGTATCGAAAACCGGTGACCGCCGCAACCAACGCGAATGCCCCGTTAACACCACGCAGCAGCCATCCGTAGCCGATGCCGACCTCTCTGCGTCGTCCAGTGACCCAGAGGAACAGCAGCCCACCGACCGACCATTGCAACAAAACGGTGGCCGCATCGAGTTCAAGCACGGGCCAACCGTAGGCGACGCATCAGCCCACAGAAAAAAGCGAGTGGTCTACCCGGTTGAGCGACTCAGGGCCCACTGCGTGAGCGGCGACGATGTCTTCCAAACGGAATCCCAAGCGCTGAGGAAGGTAGATCCCTGGCTCGATGCTGAAGACATGCCCAGGCTCGATCGCCTGCGGATTGCCCTGCACGATGTATGGATCCTCATGCTCCTCGATACCGATGCCATGGCCAGTTCTATGCATGAACCACTCCCCGTAGCCGGCGGTCTCAATCACCTCACGGGTTGCATGATCCACCGACTCGCAGCTCATTCCGACACGACTGGCCGCAACGCCCGCCTGCTGTGCCTGCTGCAACACCGAGTAGATCTCTGCAACTTCGAGCGTTGGCTCGCCTGTCCACACACAACGAGTGATGTCTGAGCAGTAACC
>DORQ01000107.1:2731-3509 GCA_003514205.1 Acidimicrobiaceae bacterium | reverse complement strand
TCGACTCCAATGACTCGGTTCCCCGGCTCGTGATGGGGGCTTGCAGCGTTCTCCCCCGCCGCGACGATCACGAAGTTCACACACTGGTGGCCTTCATCCAGAATCTGCCGACCGATCTCGGCAGCCACTTCGGCTTCGGTGCGCCCGATCAGCGTGATTTCCCCATGTTGGAGTCTCGCCGCAATTCTGTCGACGGCCGCACCAGCCAAGCGCAGCATTGCCAGTTCCGACTCGTCTTTGTTGATTCGAAGTGGCCCCATGAGCTCACTGGCTCGTCGTACCTGCCAACTTGTCCGATTCATCAGGTCGATCACGAACCGCGCCCAGGTTCGGTCACCAATGGCCACGTTCGCGGTGCGGCCAACTCTGTCAATCACGAGGTCCAGCGGGTCGGTCGTTTCGCCCCAAGGAACGATCTCAAACTCGGGTTGCGGAACCACTCGCGGCGCCTCAAGCGTCGGAATGACGAGGGATGCACGTCCTTCCTGAGGAACGATCAGCATGGTGAGTCGCTCCAACGGCATGGCCTCAACTCCACACAGCCAGCGAAGATCAGCATCCACCGTCAACATGACGGAGTCACACTTCGCGGGCCTCATTGCAGACTGGAGTCGTTCGAACCGGACCCCGAATGGAGCAAGTTCTGCGGGTGGCGGGGAGAGAGGATTCATTGCATCACCATTGCTGAGGAGTCGGCCGCTGATTGTGCGTGATAGCTAGATCGAGTGAGTGGAGACGACTCCACGTGGGATATACCGAGCTCGCGCTCGCCGAACTC
>DORQ01000107.1:1213-2642 GCA_003514205.1 Acidimicrobiaceae bacterium | reverse complement strand
GAGTGGAGACGACTCAACGTGGGACATGCCGAGCTCGCGCTCGCCGAACTCCTTCCAGCTGTGGAACTGCTCTGGAGTCCACCAGCGTTCAACTGGAACGTGGTTCGAAGTCGGTCGCAAATACTGGCCGATGGTCACGATGTCCACCCCAATGTTGGCGAGATCGATCAGCGTTTGGCGCACCTCGGCATCGGACTCGCCCATGCCGGCAACAAATCCCGATTTCGTCGTGCATCCGTGTTCTTTTGCCTGGCTGAGCACGGCGAGGCTCCTCGCATAGGATGCAGATGGCCTGATTGCCCGTTGTAGACGAAGCACAGTCTCGATGTTGTGGTTGAAGACATCGGGTCGGGCGTCAATCACGGTTTGGATTGAGGCCTCATCGCCTTTGAAATCGCTCACCAGGGCCTCAACTCGAACCCCGCCCACAGCTGCCCGGCATGCCGCAATGGTTGCCGCCACCTGCGATGCACCGCCGTCGGCGAGATCATCGCGAGCGACCATGGTCAGCACCACATATGACAATCCTCCCCGAGCTGCCGCCGCGGCAACCCGCCCTGGTTCATCAGTGTCCAACGGCAAGGGGCGCTGTGTGTCGACCAAACAAAAGCCGCAGGCACGCGTGCACCGGTCGCCACACAACATGAAGGTGGCAGTACCGGAACTCCAGCACTCTGACAGGTTCGGACAACCCGCTTCCTCACAGACGGTGACTAGCTCCGCGGACCGCAGTGACTTTCGCAGACGCAACACGTCGGCATCGAGACGAACCTGAGCCCTCATCCACTCTGGCTTTCGCTCAGTGATCGCTAGTCCCATCGTCACTCCTGCCTCAGCAAGCCGACCCGTCAGACGAACGCTGGTGCCAGAAGGAGCCTTCTCTGGTGCGTTGGCGGAGAAACGGATCGCCTCGCCTGGCCCTTCACCACGCGAGAAGGGGCTGAGGTCCACATCGTTGTGAGGAATTCGCCAGACTGCGTGACAGAAGTCGACGGAATCAGATGCCCAGCGCCCAGCCGACTGGACCAGCAGCTCCTGCACGACCTCCTGCATCGTGACGTTCAGTCCTTCAGCAGCACATGAGGTGACCCCCTTGTCTGCGATCCCACACGCAACGATGTTGGCAAACATCGCCATGTCAGGGTCCACGTTCAGAGCGAAGCCGTGCATAGTTCGCCCTCGAGAGACCTTCACGCCAATTGCCGCGATTTTTCGTGGCGAATCCGTTCCGGCGCCCATCCACACACCACTACAACCATCGATCCTGGCGGCGCCAGCGAGCCCCAGCGCGGTCAAGGTGTCAATCAAGAGCGACTCGAGCGAGTGAACGTACTCGGCGACGTTCGCCATCTCACCGTTGCTGTGATCGGCAAGCTGCAGAATTGGGTACCCGACGAGCTGACCGGGGCCGTGATAGGTGATGTCGCCG
>DORQ01000107.1:0-1105 GCA_003514205.1 Acidimicrobiaceae bacterium | reverse complement strand
GGGCCGTGATAGGTGATGTCGCCGCCTCGATCGGCCGAAACCAGCTCCGCCCCGACAGCGGCCGGGTCGACGAGCATGTGTTCTGGGTTTCCGCGGCGCCCCAGCGTGTAGACGTGGCGGTGTTCACAGAGGAGCAGGTATGGCTCGGTAGCGAAATGGAACAGTCCGCGCTGCAGCCGGAGCGCTTCGTTGTAAGTAACCGTGCCCAGCCAGCGAGCACGTAGGGTCACAGCTCGGCGACCCAGTCCCGCGTCTCGAGGATTTCTTTGACCCGTTGCATGAAGGCAGCGGCGTATGCCCCGTCGAATGGACGGTGATCCCACGAGAGTGTGAGGTTTCCAACTGAATGGATACCAATGGACTCAGTACCGTCGGGTAACTCCACGACTACTGGGCGTCGCTTCACCCCATCGGTCGACAAAATGGCAACCTGTGGCTGATTGATGATTGGCGCCACGAGCAGCGTTCCGTAGCTTCCAGAGTTCGACAACGTGAAGGTCCCTCCAGACAACTCATCAGGTGAGAGTCGTTTGCTACGAGCCCGATCGGCGAGATCATGAATATCACGAGCAATCGCTCGCAGCCGCTTGTCGCCAGCACCTTGAACCACTGGGGCCAGTAGCCCTTCGTGATTCAAGTCGACGGCAATAGAGAGGTGGATTCCATGGTGGACAACGAGTTCCCCTCCCTCCACTGAGGCGTTCATGTATGGGAACTCTCGAAGTGCATCAACCACTGCTCGTGCGATGAAGGGCAGGTAGGTCAGCGAGAACCCTTCCTCGGCCTTGAAGGCCTCCCGTATTGGCTTGCGGGCCCGCTCAACTGCCTCATAGTCAACGTCGATTGCGGTGATCACATGTGGGCTTGTCGCCAACGAAGCAATCATGTGCTCGCCAGTTCGACGGCGAATGTTGCTTAACGGAACTCGGGAACTCTCCCCAGCGCCGTTCGCTGACTGCGCTGGTCGTGCAGCGGCGGGGGGTGTTGAAGGAGATGCGTTCGGAGCCGCTGGCGCAGGAGCGACAGGAGCCGCTGAAACCCTCATGCTCGCAATGTCCACCGCATCAAGAACATCTTCACGAGTAATCCGACCACCGACGCCGGT
>DORQ01000310.1:1730-3675 GCA_003514205.1 Acidimicrobiaceae bacterium | reverse complement strand
GGGTGTCATTGGGGCCTTCGCCCCGGTAATGCGACGGTTACAGTGCTCCAATGACTCAGCTCTCATTTGCCGACGCACGCCAGACTCTCGACCTCGCGATCTCGGAGTTCCAGCGTCGACTCGATCTTGTCACTGGGTCAGACTGGGATCGTCCGACTCCCTGCACTGGCTGGTCCGTGCGAGATCTGGTGGCTCACCTCATTGGGGGTAGCCGAATGTCTGAACTCCTGCTGAGCGGAGCTACCAGCGAGGAAGCCCTTGGCGTTCTTTTCTCGCTCAACATCGAGGGGGATCCAAAGGCGCTCTTTGCCGAGGGTGCCGTCGCCCAGGCTGCAGCATTTGATGCGCCGGGTGCTCCCGAGCAGAACTGCCATCATCCACTTCGAGATATGCCAGGCGCAGAATTCATTTGGCTCCGTGTGCGCGATACCGCCATCCATGCCTGGGATCTCGCAACGGCGCTTGAGGTCGATGCAAACCTCGACCACGACCTCGTCGACCTGTTGTGGACGCAGGTAGAACCGATCGCTCCGTTTCTGAGCACTTCGGGGATGTTCGGAACTGGTGCATCGGGCGAACTCCCCGATGACGCCCGCACGCAGGACCGGCTACTCGACGCGTTAGGTCGCCGCCCATAGATCAGCTCCAAGAATCAACCGTTGCGCGTGCCTGAACATGCACCTAATGTCCCGCAGATGAAACGCAACCACATGAAACGAAAAGCCCTACCGCTCCTACTCGCTGTCGCAGCCCTCGTGGGCGCATGCGCCCCGCCATCGGGCGGAGGGCCAGCGCTTTCAGGAACGGTGATTGCCTATTCGCAGAATCAACAGCAACTTCTGTGTACCACGACACCAAGAAAGATCCGAATAGTCACCGACTATGACCCGGGCCTCTACGGCATTGGTCCAGTTGTTATCACTGTGCCTGGCGGCGTCGGTGTTCCGTTAGTGGAGACAAGTGTTGAGCCGTATCCGATCTTCAAGCGGACACACGAGTCAGAAACCACGATCATCGGATGCGTGTACATTCTCCTCCCCAGCTGGAGCTACAACGAGGGCGATCGCCTCGACTGGGCTATCTACTGGGTCTAAGCGCTGAACCGCTCAAGGATTGGCAGATCGTCCACGTGCAACTGAGAGGTCCACATCCATTGGATGTGGACCTCTCAGGCTTTTGCCTTAGCGTCCGCGAAGTTTCGCGAGCCAACCCGAGGCCTCTGCGCCCCCAGGGTTGGCTCCGCTCGCCCGAGCAGCAAGCTTGTCCTCACGACAATGGCATCGTTGCGCCTTGGGCACATCGCCAAGTACCTGCTCGATGTGGGCACCGCAGCCTGCCCAGGTTGGCTTCTTACATTTCGAACAAACAGTAGCTCTACACATACCCCCTAGGGTATATAAGAGGGGGCCGTTCGTCAACTCTCGGGAGCTCCACACAATTCCGACCGCCCCCAGGCCACGCCACACGCCGACCGCCATCCCAGCTGGCCTACCATCTCCGCCCGCCCGATGAAGTTTGTGCAGAAAGCGCCAGAAATGGGTGTCGAATCTGCACAAACTTCCTGAACCTCTTCGCCGAGGGCCAGTCCGCTTGGCAGACTCCTAGGAGCACACCTTTACGACCACCGGAGTCCAACAATGCCAGCAGCGTCCAACCTCGAAGTTCAGGACAGGATCAGAGTTGAGATTTCCGATGGGGTCGCCACCATCTCGCTGAATCGACCACACAAGTTGAACGCTCTTGATTCGGCGACCCTTCGAGGACTCACCCATATTGCCCACGACCTCGACGCCCGCACCGACGTCAAGGTAGCGGTGATCCGCGGTGAGGGTCGGGCTTTCTCTGCTGGCTACGACCTCGCCCAAGCAATCGATCCGGAATCTGGTGATCAGCTCGGTTCCGCTGAGACAGGGCGAGAAATGGCCGAGGCGATCGCCGGAATGAA
>DORQ01000310.1:637-1545 GCA_003514205.1 Acidimicrobiaceae bacterium | reverse complement strand
TGCGACCTCCGTATCGCTTCGTCAGACGCGAGGTTTCGGATTCCGGAGATCGATATCGGAGTTCCGCTGTATTGGGCAGGCATTCCCCTGTTAGCGCGTGAACTGGGCCCCTCGATCACCAAGGAACTGGTGATGACCGGGCGTCCGTTTACTACCGATGAGGCAATTCGGTTTGGGTTCCTGAATCGAGTTGTGAACAACGACGACCTCGTCGACTCCTCAGCCGAGCTTGCGAACACACTTGCTGCAAAGTCTGCGCTCGCCCTCCGGACCACGAAGACCCAAGTGAACAACGCGCAGCCCATCCTCGGGTTCCTTGACCTTGGTCTGCGTGCAGAAGTGGACGGCATGGCCGAGGCCTTCGCAGACCCAGAAGGGCGTCGGCTCGCCGGCGACTACCTCAACCGGATGCTCGGCGGCGCCCAGTAGCTCCCGGCACTGCGCACCCCATCAACTCAACGGTCACACCGACGGCGGTGCGCGAGGACAAGAAAACGGCTAGGCACCGAGGACCTGAAGCCCCAACGACCTCGCCGCCTGCGCCTGTCGGAGGTCAAAAGTCACGAAGCTCAGGTCCGGAATCTGAAGACGTTTCGCAGTGGCCAGGTGAATTGCATCCAGTGACCGCACTCCAAGCGTCTCTCCAATCTCGGCTGCAAGGCTGGCAACCGACTCCTCACAGGACACCACTGCGAACGCTTCGAAGTCGCTGGTGAGCTGGCGCTGAGCAGAACGCAACGGAGCGCCGTTCAGGAGTCGGGCAAGGTTCCTGCGAGCCTCAACCAGGGTCACCCAGCTCGTGACGAGTACCGGATCAGCATTGAGGAGATAGGTCGCATGGTCGGAGTCCGACTCCTCGACGTATCTCTTCAGGAGCGCGCTGGTGTCCACATAGGAGGTCACTACAT
>DORQ01000310.1:0-430 GCA_003514205.1 Acidimicrobiaceae bacterium | reverse complement strand
TGTGCTGGAGCCAGCCCAGTGGTCGAAGCTGGACGAATCCACCCTTCGGCGATACCGATCTCCAGCTGCCCAATAGGGTTCACCGGAGTAATCAGCGCCTTCGGGACTCCACGATGGGTCACACGGATGGTCTCTCCTCGCTCGACGCGGTCAAGGTACTGGGAGAGGTGCTGTTTGAGTTCGCGAGTTCCGACGTCCATGTGTCTACATTACTCGATATTGTGGACACATTGACCCTCGCATCCACGTGAGTCCAGTGAACGACCTGGGGACTCTGCCCCTTGAGCACCACCGATCTCGAGCAGTCGCATACGATCCTCCTATGGTTCCGCCCGAAGCTTCCACCGCGATCCCTACAGCACCCTCCGACGCAGCGGGCCCTCCGAGAACCGACGCGCCGGCAGAACATTTCGACGCAGTCATTATCGGG
>DORQ01000047.1:1406-3372 GCA_003514205.1 Acidimicrobiaceae bacterium | reverse complement strand
GCGTTCGACACATCCCCATGGCGAGGCGCTGTGGGACCTTCGCCACGAGCGCCTCGGTGCGCTGGGAATTCCTGCCACCCGCCACGAGTTGCTGGCACCGTTCACCACCTACCGGGTCGGTGGTCCCGCTGCGCTGTTCGTCGATGCCGAATCTGAAACAGTGATCCTGGACGTGCTCTCGGAATGTCGTGCTCACCCAGAGTTGTGGGAGTGCGAGAAACTCGTTCTCGGTCGTGGATCCAATCTGTTAGTCGCCGACCGAGGCGTCGAGGCCTTCGTGATCCGAATTGGTGAGCACTGCGCAACGATTGAGCGAACCAACGCTGGGCTCCGCGTTGGCGGTGCAGCCCTGCTTCCTGTGGTCGCCCGTCGAAGCGTGGCGATGGGGCTCACCGGCTTTGAATGGGCTGTTGGCGTGCCTGGTTCAATTGGCGGGGCAGTACGCATGAATGCCGGAGGTCATGGTTCCGAGATGTCCAACTCCTTGCGAACGGTCCGCGTCGTGGACTTCAGCACGGGTCAAGATGTTGAGATGGACGCGGAGGATCTCAACTTGGCCTACCGGCGATCGGGATTGCCCGAAGGTGCGGTAGTCGTGTGGGCAGATCTCGAACTTGCCGACGCAGACTCCCCAGTCGGCCAGACGCTGATCAATGAGATCGTGACGTGGCGACGTGAGAATCAGCCAGGCGGATCCAATGCGGGGTCAGTGTTCGCCAACCCTGCAGGGGCCAGCGCTGGTCAGCTGATCGAACGAGTAGGCCTCAAGGGGTCGCGACAGGGCGGCGCATCAATTTCCACGAAGCACGCGAACTTCATCCAGGCAGAGGTCGGCACGGAAGCTCGTTCCATTCTGGAACTCATGGCGCGCGCACGGAACCTCGTGGCTGAGGAAACTGGTGTGCTGCTGTCGCTCGAGAATCGGCTGTGGGGTTTCACCTCTGCTGAGCGAGCCTCGGTTGGGCTCGTATGAAACTCCGAATTCCTGATGCGGTTTCGCGGTCGATCTCGGTAACTGGTCGCACATCAGAACCTGAAAAGCCAGAGCTGCGCCGCACCAGGGAACAGAATCCAGAGTCTCCGGTGCCGATATGGGTGTTTGACGAGTCCGGCGGCCCCGTCGACCTGCGGTTCGTCGAGCGACGTGAACAGGTGGTTGCGAGTCGTCGGCAGCGAGCCTTGTTTCTGGTAGGAACTCTTGGCACCCTGGCATTTCTTCTCGCAGCAGTGGGCGGATACCTACTTTCTCCGCTCGCCGACGTGGACGCGGTCAACGTGATCGGTGAGGCAGCGTTGTCGCCCCAAGAGATCCAAACGGCAAGCGGAATTCAACTGGGTTCGCCCCTCATTGCCGTGAACGAGATCGAAGTGGAGCGTCGACTTGATGCGCTGTACTCCATTGAGCACGCTTCGGTTCTTCGGCGTTGGGATGGGGTGGTAGAGATACGAATCACTGAGCGTGTCCCAGCGTTGGTGCTCAGCTCAGGAAAGCACCGGCTCTCAGTCACTGCCGATGGAGTTGTGGTCAGCGATCAACCTGAGGACCTCCTGCTGCGCGAAGTGCGAGTCGCTTCGCTCGAGTCCAACGGGACTATTCCGAAGCCAGGAACTCGTGTGCGCCCGTCACTGGTTTCGTTGGTCGGATTCGCCTCCGCATTGCCGTATGACCTGGCAGTCCGCGTCACGGCAATCACTATTGATGCGAACGACGAGTTGATACTGGACGTCGAGGGCGGCGTCACGGTGATTGTCGGTCGGGGTAACGATGTGCGGGACAAACTCTCGGCGTTCCGGACAATGCTCGGTCCGCAGATTGATCGCTCCGAAGGTTGCCTGATTGACCTTCGGATCCCGATGTCCTCAGTCATGCGGCGGAAGCCGTACTGCGATCCACCGGCGCCGGTTGAACCTCCAGCACCTGCGGATCTGCCCTCCGATGAGCTTCCGGCCACAGCACCAGCCACAG
>DORQ01000047.1:540-1242 GCA_003514205.1 Acidimicrobiaceae bacterium | reverse complement strand
GCCACAGCACCAGCCACAGGCACAGCCGAAGTGCCAGTGCCTGGCGACTCACCGACCACGGCTGATGAGGCAGAAAGCGCCGGGCCCGATGCGGGGGCCGATCCAGCAGCGGGCGCAACGCCCAACTCGGCTCCTCCTGCTGGCTGAGGCCTGAGGTTTTCGAGGGACCCGCTGGGCCGATGAGTGGCGAGCTCTCAGGCTCAGTTCACAAGCTCTGCCGAGGCTGATCTCGGGAGCACGGGGCTGACGCATGCGCACGCGCCTTGAGGATCACTCGACCTCGTCGCAACTTGTCACCTAGGATGGGCCATTACGTCTTGACCCATGATCGATAGGCCGTTTGATCGGCTTTGCGCGACCCATCGGTTTCCGGTGCACTCGGAGGATTTCTACAAAATGGCACATAATCCCCAGAATTACCTCGCGGTGATCAAAGTTGTTGGTATTGGTGGCGGTGGATGCAATGCCATTAATCGAATGATCGACGCTGGACTCAAAGGGGTCGAGTTCATTGCCATAAACACCGATGCGCAGGCACTCCTGATGAGCGATGCCGATGTGAAGCTCGATATCGGCCGGGAAGTCACTCGCGGGCTTGGCGCTGGGTCGGATCCAGAGGTTGGGCGTCAGGCGGCAGAGGATCATCGCTCTGAGATCGAGGAGGTCCTTCGCGGCGCCGACATGGTGTTCATTACCGCGGGC
>DORQ01000047.1:0-302 GCA_003514205.1 Acidimicrobiaceae bacterium | reverse complement strand
GTCCAAGCCGATACTGGCATTGGGAACCTCAAGGAACGAGTCGACACTCAGATCGTTATTCCAAACGATCGCCTCCTCGCGGTGGCGAACGACAAGACCTCGATGTTGAACGCCTTCAAGATGGCCGATGAGGTGCTCCTCCAGGGCGTCCAGGGCATCACTGATCTCATCACCACTCCTGGGCTCATCAACACTGACTTTGCTGACGTCAAGATGATCATGCACGATGCTGGCACTGCGTTGTTGGGAGTCGGCGTTGCCTCAGGTGAAGGTCGAGCTGCCAACGCTGCACGGCAAGCAAT
>DORQ01000206.1 GCA_003514205.1 Acidimicrobiaceae bacterium | reverse complement strand
ATCGGGCCCGGCGTCTCGCTGTTTGGCTGCAACCTGGCGGGTGCGAATTTGGCGGGCGCCAACCTCGCTGGAGCTGATCTCCGGGGTGCAGTTCTGACGGGTGCCGACCTGTCCAACGCAAACCTTGCTGGTGCCAACCTTGAGGGAGCGAACCTGACGAACGCCAACCTGACGGGGGCGAACCTCACTGGGGCAATCCTGGCCGGCGCAATTCTGATCGGTGCGCTGTTCGTCAACGCGTTGCTGGGGGGAGTGAATTTCGACTTCGGAACGGTGTATGGCCCAACGGGAACGGGCGGAGGTGGACCTAGCGGAAGCTCATGCGTGGGGACCTATTGCCCAGGACACAACAGCGCCAACGTCGACACTGGCCATCCGCTTTGCGCTGAGGATGTGGGCCTCAACGGTGGCTTCGGCGAGTGGTTTTATGTGTACCGGTCGCCGGCGACACTGGCCGCCGAGGGCCGCCGATCTGTAGTGGTGGATGGTTCCACTTCTTTTGCGGGCGCGATCTTCGACAATACCAACCAATCTTTGCCCTCCGTCATCACGCTACGCGGGATTAACTGGTCGACCGCAGACTTCTCGAATGCGACCTTCATCAACATCGGATTCGGGTGTCAGGTTGGGACCGGTGCGAGGTTCGCCGGAGCGACGTTCCTGTCCACCGGCGTGGCAGTCGACGCAGTGCACCTGTACGCATTGGACTTCAAGAATTCAGATTTCTCCAACACCACATGGACCGGCGTCGTGATGTCGACGGTTGATCTGACGGGCTCCGATCTGTCCGACTCGGTGTTCTCGAACTTGGCATTTGAAGACCAGACCGACTTCGACAGCGACGGTGTCTCCGACGATGGGTATGTGGCTCCCCCATATCTCCTGTATTTGAATGGCACCAACATGACGAGTGTGCGCATGGGGCTAGATGTCAATCCAGGAACTGGGTCGAACGCGATGGTGCTTTCCGGCGAGTTCAACGGCAATCCCTTCCGCTCGACTTCATTTGCCGGAGCAAACCTCACGAATGCCGAGCTAGCCAACATGGTCCTTCGAGGAGCCGACCTAAGTGGTGTGACGGCCACCGGTGCAACCGTATGGGGGGCAAGCTACTTCGAGAATTCCACCTTCGAAGGCGGTTGGAGCGGGGCCTCCTGGCCAGGTGGCAGTCCGAACTATTCCTTCACGGGAGCGACCTGCCCCGATGGTTCCACCTACGACGCCGCCACCCCCTGTCTGCCAGTTTGAGCGATGCAATTGGATTCCATACTTTGAGGGTTTGACGAATCCGATCGATCTCTTTGAGTAAAGAGACGTCCAGTCTGAAGGCCCCCAGCGGGTTTGACGAGGAGTCTCCATTGGCAGGTGCTCACCTCGGCTCATGGAATGTCGGGATGTTGCCGATAGAGGGGGGATGCGGATTCTCCCTCCCACTACCCTGTCTCGTCTGGTGCGACCAGTCGCAACCTCGCTTGTTGTAGCGCTGATCGGAGCGATCCTCTCTACGGCGGTCAACCCGCTCGATGTCTCGGCGCAGTCCGGCGCTGCGGGGAGCTTCAACTCGCAGTGCCGCGCGATCCCGGCGGTAACCGAAGCAAGCCAGGCTGGATTGCCAGCTGTTGGCGTGGGTGAGTTGGTCGATCCGGGTGGCTAACCCCGGGCTGTCAACATTGAACAACGTTGAGGTCATCGACACGATGCCCACCGGGGTCGAATTCGGTTCAGCGACTCCTGTCGCTGATTCGGTGAGTCCCATGGTTCACAATCCGCTGGTTTCGTCGGTGCTCCGCTGGAATATTGCTCAGCTCGCGCCGGGTGAGGAGCGGATCATTGTGGTCAATGGCAGCATCCCTGCTGGGCTTGCTGGAGAAACCACCTTTACGAACGACGTCCAAGCAACCGCCAATGAGGTTCCCCTTGCCGTTGCCGATCAGGCTGTCGTCATTGCGTTCCGAGGGGCGGCAGCTGGTGACACTGTCTGGGAAGATCTCAACGCAAACGGCATCCAAGACGCGGGTGAACCGGGCATCGAAGGGGTGCGTGTTCAGTTGATCAATGCTCTTGGGGTCACCGTGATGGAAACCTCCACTGGGCTCAACGGCGTCTGGGTACTGAGCGACATTCCGCCTGGCACCTATCGTCTCCAATTCACCGCACCAACTGGCATGGAAGCGACTCTTGCTGGCGTAGGCGATTCGGCGAAGGATTCCGATGCGAATCCCACCACGCTTCGCACTGTCCCGTTCAGCCTCGTTGCCAATGAGGTGCGCACCGATCTCGACGCAGGCTTCTACACCCCGGCTTCTATTGGGGACCGCCTGTGGGTTGATACCGACGCCAACGGCATTCAAGACGTGGGCGAGGTTGGCCTCGAGTCGGTAGTAGTTGTCTTGTACGACACTGCTGGAGTGGAGGTGGCTCGCACGACGACTGCCGCTGATGGCTCCTATGGGTTCGACGGACTTTTGCCTGGCACCTATCGGGTGGAGGTCATTCTGCCCAGCGGATTCGAGCTATCACCCAAGGACCAGGGCGCCGATTCGCTGCTCGATAGCGATGTTTCGCTGGTGGTTGGGGGATCTCGTGCAGATGCAACCGTGACGCTAATGGGTGGTGGGCATGTGGATCTCGATGCGGGGCTGTTCCAGCTCGCAGCGGTCGAAGGCCAAATCTGGCTCGACCTCGATGGCGACGGTTCCCGTGAGGTTGGTGAGGAGCTCTTCGCTGGCACCATCACTGTTGAGTTGCTCGATGAGACGGGTGCTGTAGTGGGAACTCAAACGATCACTGACGGCAACTATCGATTTGAGGATCTTCCGCCAGGGGAGTACTCAATTCGTGTGGTACCGCCGGCGGGCCACAACACAACCACTGCGGGGGTGGATTCACAGATACTGCCAGCAACGAACACATCTACCGAAGCCACCCTTGGTTCTGGCCAAACACTGACGGTTAACGGGGGGTTGGTCCCACTTGGATCGCTGACCGTCACTGTTTTTGAGGATGGCGCCGCTGATGGCCAACTGGCTGATGATTCGGTGATCAGTGCTGGCACTGTCGAACTGCTCGACGCAGCCGGTGTTGTGGTGGCGACGTTGCCGATTGGGCCTTCGGGGGTCGTGACCTTCGACGGCTTGTTGCCGGGGACCTATACCTATCGAGTGGTGCTCGCCGAGGACTGGGTTGTGACTGACGCTGGAGTTGGGCCTGAAGCAACCGACAGCGATGTCGCCTCGGAGCCATCGATCGGTGCAACATGGGCCCGGTCGGAGCCATTCGCGATCCAGGGTGCTGCTGCTTCCTCTGCCGCTGGCTTCTTCCGATATGCAGGTGTGGGCGATCAGGTGTGGCTCGATACCAATGCTGATGGCAAACAGGACTCGACGGAACGTGACTTGTCGGGAGTGCGCGTGCAGCTGCTCGACGAGGCTGGTTCAGTCCTTTCTGAGACCGAGACCGTTGTTCGCAGCGCATTCTCCGCATTCGAACTTAGTGACTTCAACGGGTCGTATCGCTTCGAGGGCCTTCGGCCAGGCAAGTATCGAGTGCGGGTGATTCCCCCGGCGGGCCATCTGTTGTCCACGCCAAAAATCGGTGACTCCGAGACTGATTCCGATATGGACCGATTGACTGGCGAGTCCGATTTGGTAACGCTGCGATCTGGCACCCGCAATCCGAGCATCGACGCGGGACTCTACGCAGCACAGGAGGTGGTGGTGATTCTGTGGAGCGATGAGAACGGTGACGGAATTCGAGACAGCGATGAGCCGCCCCTGGTTGGCGTCACCGTGAACATCATCGATCCCGTCACGGGGGCCGTGGTAGCTACCGTGACAACTGGAGCGGACGGAAGCGCTCGGGCAACGGGACTGCCCGAAGGCGACTACCTTTTCAAGCCGGTTCCGCCAGATGGCTACTCCTGGTCACCTCTTGGTGCCGAGAGTGAGATCGATCCAGCGTCAGGCGCGACTCGTGTGATCGCGACCCGGTACACGGGCTGGCTTGCCAATTCGCGGAGGGCTCGTTCCGCCGGTGGCTCTCACAGTGACCAAGGCTGCTCTGCAACCAGAGGTTGAGGCTGGATCGAACCTGGCCTGGCGCATTGTTGTGTCAAACCCCGCGGGGCGTGCGGTGACCGGAGCAACGGTGGTCGACGACCTGCCTCAGGGGCTGACGTATGTTTCCTCCTCCACTTCAGGGGCGACCTGTGCCGCTGAGGGTCAGGAGGTTACGTGCACGTTGACGAACACGATCCGTACCCGCGAGTCGGTGACTATCGACCTTGCAACTGCGGTGAGCCAGGGCACGGCTGCGCAACTGGTGAACACCGTTTCGCTGTTCGTTGCCGGCAACTCCGTGGTTGCACATAACCAGGCCAGCGCTGCGGTGGCAGTGGAGACCTCATCGGTTCCAGCAACGCTTGCGTTCACTGGCTCGACGATTGGCAACCTTCTTGGCGCCGCGATCATCGCGCTCTCAGCGGGAACGCTGCTAATAGGGGCCCGCCGGGGTTGCAGGCGAAGGTAGTGTTGGCGCAATGCTCAGAGACTTCCGCAAAGACGGACATGGTGCGTTGCTATTGCCAACGATCATGTTGACGATGTTGCTCGCTGCGGGGTGCGGGTCTGATGACCCGCCATCCCAAGGTGAACTCCTCGATCAGCTGAAATCGGTGAAGACGGAGGCCGAGGCTGAGTCGGCGCTCGGGGCCTACTACGGTGCGGGCGAGGCAAAGGTTGGCGAGTGCGTGGTTGACTCGTTGCGTGAGGGATCAATCGACCTTGTCGAGCTCGCCAACGTGATCGCATCAGCGGAGGCCGGGGAGGCCTCGTTGACACCGAAGCAGGCAACGGCTTTCGCGGCGGCAATCCAACAATGTCGCGGGGATTCGAAATAGCGCGTTACCGGTGTGGTTCGAAACGCATGGTTCCGAACTGTGATGAGTCTCGTTTCGGTATCGCTGGCCATGGCAGCGGCGCATAAATTCCGTTTGCTTCGGCCCTTTACCGTCATTATGGTATCATCTGCTTCCGACCGTTTCTCCGATCGGATAGCCC
>DORQ01000156.1 GCA_003514205.1 Acidimicrobiaceae bacterium | reverse complement strand
AGCTGGCGGTGCTGGCAACAACGGCGCAAGCGCTGGCGTTGCGGGTCCTGCTGGCAACGCTGGTGCGGCAGGTCTCTGGCTTCGAATTTGGGACAACGGCGCTACCACCCCGTAGCGCGCACACCTAGCGCCATCGGCGGTAGGTACACACGAATTGTCAAAGCGAGAAGGGCCACCCCCAGCGGGTGGCCCTTCTCCGTTCTCTGAGGAGTTGCGTCTATCCCCCACGACCGTGAACGGGTATACTCCCAGTAACCGCCCGCGGGGGATTCGCGTGCACTACCGGAGGTCGCCAATGTTGCACCGCTCCACCCGAGCTCTAGCTGGCATCGCACTGCTCTGCGTGTCGCTCCTCGCCACTGCTTGCCCGCCCACGACTGGCGGGGGTACTGCTCCTCAGCTCAGCAACTTCCAACTGCGAGCTTCTAAAGTCACCGTGGTCAACCACAACGACAATGCGTTCTACGGTGCAGCTGACGAGCCATACATGTTGAATCTCTGGTTTCGAGTCAAGGTCGGCGTACCCAACTCAACCACTGTCGGTATTGCGGGAAGTCGCGACAACGCGCTGAGCAATGTGGGCAACGGCGAAGTTCGAGTGCTGTCGGGCGGCCAGCGCTCAGCAGCGAGTTTCAATGACGTTCAGTTGTTGGACCTCGCCGATCTCCTGAATGCAAACAACCACCTTGAGGTCACCGGAACCTGGAGTTGGGCGATGGAGAAAGATGACGTCAGCATCAACGGCGTCGCGAATAGCACCCTGAATGTGATCCGAAACGCTCTCAATGCCACCGTCGCTGCCGGATCGCTTCCATCTGACCCATCACAGCTGGTCAGCGCGATTCTGGGAAGTTTTGGTCAGGCATTCAACTTGATCGCTGGTGCGCTCTTCGGCAGCGTTCCCGGTATCCCAGACGATGCCTTGAACTCGAAGTTCTTCATTGGTCTGGGCACCAAGGGAACCTTGGGCGACATTGTCGACGCCTCTGTCGGCACGGTCACGGTGCCAAGTATTGCCATTCCGATCATCTCGGTTCCACCAGACATTAACGGTGGCCGAATCTTCTCGATGGACACCAACATTGCGTTCCCTGGTGAACAGTTCCCAGGCGATGGTCGCCACGACTACGACATGGAATACGTCAACACCGGGACGCCTGGGACCGGCGCCAACCAGTTCCCAGTTTCATCATTCGCACCATCAGCAGTCACTGGAGTGGCTCCACTTGGAGTGTCATTCGACGCATCAGCCTCAAACGACCCTGACGGCACCATTGCGACCTACGCCTGGGACTTTGGCGATTTCACCACTGGTACCGGAGTGTCAACCACCCATACCTTCACCACCGGCGGCAACTTCCCTGTGTCGTTGACAGTGACCGACAATCGAGGCGACACGGCCACCACGACCATCAACATCGCAGTAGGCGGCGCGCCAACGGCAGCTCCAACTGGGCTTCAACTCGTGGGCAGCGGCTCCTCCGTGGCCGAAACCTGGGGCGACTTCCAGTGGAACAAGGTGGCTGGGGCAGAAGCCTATGAGATCAAGATGATCAGCTTCTTCGGCGGCGGCTGTCTGACTGACGTCTACCAGGAGTTCACAGGTCAGCGAGCATCAGGAACGGTAAACCGATTTGGCCTGTGCCTCGGATCGAAGTACGACACCTCGATCCGAGCACGAGCGAACGGCATCTGGGGACCATGGTCCCCATCACAGCGGTTTACGCTTTAGAAGCTGCCGCCAATCTGGGCGGCAGCGCCACGCCTACTAGCGCGCCTGCCAGCGCAACCTTTACTGCTGGCCGTAGCCCTTCGGTGGTGTGAAATCTCGAACTGGCTCCGCCGGCGGTAGGTGAAAGCCTCCCGCCGGTCGCCATTGTGAGGCCTTGAGGTCCTCCAGAACATGCACCATGTTGAGGAGATCCTCCTGGTAGTTGAACTTCCCATCGCCGTCATACACCAGCGTGGACACACCAGATTGGGTCCGAACCGAGCCATCGGCCCCGGGGATCTCCTGACGCCATTTCATCACCACGATGGATCCCGAGATCATCACGAAGTCGAGTGGGAACTTCCAATCCTCAAGACCGGCCATGGCATCGGAGAACACAAGCCGCCGGATCTCACCGAGGCCCTCGATCCGGCCCCATGCAGGATCAACGTAGACCGCATCCTCCGTGAAGAGTTCCGCAAAATCGGACCAGTGCGCATCCCCCGCATCCACGGCTTCGCGTAACTCCACGTATCGCTGCACTGCCGCCTCGACCTCATTGGAGTCCACGTTCTGTTCTGAGTTCATCCCCTAGTCCTTTCCCCTCGTGACCTGACGGTAGGCTGTCGCAAACAACTCTGCCCAGGACACCCGATGGACCAGCCTAAACCCCCCTACCCAGCCGTTGAGTCGCGACCGAATTTCCCTGGAATAGAGCGTTCCATTTTGCAGCGCTGGGCAGCAGAACACACCTTCGAAGCCTCGATCGAGGAACGGTCGTCCGACTCGGAGTACGTGTTCTACGACGGCCCTCCGTTTGCCAACGGCCTGCCCCACTATGGTCACCTCCTCACGGGTTACGTAAAGGATGTGGTGCCGCGCTACCAAACAATGCGCGGCCATCGCGTGGAACGCCGCTTCGGCTGGGATTGCCACGGACTACCGGCCGAAATGGCGGTTGAGAAAGAACTCGGGATCTCGGGACGAGCCGCAATCACTGAGTACGGCATCGACAATTTCAACCAGCAGTGCCGACAATCCGTGCTTCGTTTCACCAACGAATGGGAACGGTACGTCAAGCGCCAAGCACGGTGGGTTGATTTCGACAACGACTACAAGACCCTTGACGCAACCTACATGGAGTCAGTGATCTGGGCATTCAAGCAACTCTGGGACAAGGGCCTCATCTACGAGGCCTACCGGGTCATGCCCTATTCCTGGGGCGCCGAGACACCCCTTGCCAACTTCGAGATCCGGCTCGACGACGCAATGAGGCCCCGACAGGACCCTGCGCTCACCGTGCGGTTCCAGCTCTCCCCCGCTGACACCGACCCGGGGCCAACGGAAATGTGGGCGTGGACCACGACTCCGTGGACCCTTCCGGCCAACCTCGCACTCTGTGTCGGACCATCGGTGCAGTACGTCTGTGTCGAATCGCCCACCAACGAGGCCAACGGCGGCGCGCGATTCGTCATCATCGGACGGGCCGCCGCCGAGCGATACCGCAAAGAACTCGGCGAGGACGCCACGGTTGTGGCTGAGTATCTCGGCTCAGAGTTGGTGGAGCGCACCTACACACCGCTCCTGCCCTATTTTGCCGAACATCCCAACGCGTTTCGCGTCATCTCCGATGGGTACGTCTCCGACGAGGACGGAACCGGCGTTGTTCACACTGCACCTGGGCACGGTGAGGACGATCAACGAGTTGGCGAAGCACACGGCATTGTCCTTGTCAGCCCGGTGAACGACGCTGGTGGATACACCGAGGAAGTGACCGACTATGTCGGCGTCAACGTCTTTGACGCCAATCCGCTGATTGCCCGGCGGCTGCGCGACGAGAACAAGCTTGTGCGCCACGAGACCATCGATCACAACTACGCGCATTGTTGGCGAACTGACACTCCAATCATCTACAAGGCAGTCTCGAGTTGGTACGTCCGGGTCACCGAATTCAAAGACCGTCTCGTCGAGCTCAATCAAGAGATCAACTGGATTCCGGCCCATGTACGCGACGGCCAGTTCGGCCGTTGGCTCGATGGGGCCCGCGACTGGTCGATTTCTCGCAACCGATTTTGGGGAGCTCCGATTCCCGTGTGGAAGTCGGACAATCCCGACTACCCGAGAATCGACGCATACGGCTCAATCGCCGAGATCGAGAACGATTTCGGCGTGGAGCTCACTGATCTACATCGCCCATTCATCGACGACCTGACCCGGCCAAATCCCGACGACCCGACCGGCGCCTCCACCATGCGACGAGTCACCGAGGTACTCGACTGCTGGTTTGAGTCGGGATCGATGCCCTTCGCTCAGGCCCACTATCCCTTTGACAACAAAGACTGGTTCGAGGCGCACAACCCCGCCGACTTCATTGTCGAGTACATCGCTCAGACTCGTGGTTGGTTCTACACCATGCACGTGCTCGCAGTTGCGTTGTTCGATCGACCCGCGTTTAGCAACGTGATCTGTCACGGTGTTGTCCTCGATTTCGAGGGCAGGAAGCTCTCGAAAAAGCTTCGCAACTACCCCGACCCTGAAGAGGTCATGGAGGAGATCGGTTCGGATCCACTCCGCTGGTACTTAATGAGTTCGCCGATTCTTCGCGGTGGCGACCTGAAGATCGCGCAGGATGGCGCTGGCATCGCCGAGGTGGTGCGGCTCGTGATCAACCCAATGTGGAATGCCTATGCGTTCTTCTGCCGCTATGCCAACGTCGACGGCTACACCGCACAACTCCGCACGGATTCCAGCGGTCTCCTTGACCGGTACCTCCTTGCCAAAACCGCTGCCCTCGTCGAGGCAACCACCGAAGCATTCGATGCCTACGACATTGCTGGCGTGTGCCACGAGATCACCAGCTACCTCGATGCCCTCAATAACTGGTTCATTCGCCGCTCGCGCGAGCGTTTCTGGGCACCCGGCTCCGTGGCAGAGGGCACGATGACCTCCGACAAGGCCGACGCCTACGACACGCTCTTCACAGTCCTCACCACGCTGCTGCGCATTGCGGCGCCGCTGCTACCCCTCATCACTGAAGAGATGTACACCAAGCTGACTGGCGGGACGAGCGTCCATCTTGAAAGCTGGCCAGGCCTCACCGAGCTTCCGAGCGATCCAGAACTCGTTGCTCAGATGGACCGGGTTCGAGCCGTGTGTTCCTGTGCGCTGGGCCTTCGCGAGGATGCCGGTCTTCGAACTCGATTGCCGCTGCTGCGCCTCACAATCGCTGGTGAAACGGCGCCCTCGCTCGCGCCGCTCGCCCACCTCATTGCGGACGAGCTCAACGTGAAGGAAGTGCTGTTTGAAACCGATGCGAGCGAGTACGGCTCAACGGTGCTTCGCCCGCATGCCAAGCTTCTCGGCCCTCGCCTCGGCAAGTCGGTTCAGCAGGTGATTGCGGCTGCCAAGGCCAATGAGTGGGTTGAGAACCCTGACGGGACCGTTGATCTCGCTGGCCAGACGCTGCTGCCGGAGGAGTTCGAACTGGCCATGGTTCCGGCGCCAGGACGCTGTGCTGGCGCTGCTCGCATGCTGGACGCCGAGGGCCGAGTCCACGATCTTGGTCTCGTGTGCGACCTCGATCCGAACATCACCGAGGAACTGCACAACGAGGGCATCGCCCGCGACCTCATTCGATTCATTCAGCAGGCCCGAAAAGATCTGGATCTCAATGTCACCGACAGGATCTCCCTCGAACTCGCCACTGGTCCAGGTATTGCCGCAGCGATTGAACCTCATCGCATGACGATTGCCGATGCAGTGCTTGCAACGTCCTTCGAGACTGTCTCCGAGCACGCTGACACGCCGCACGCGCAGTTCGACCTTGACGCGGTTCCGAGTTCGCTGAGAATCACCACTGCCAGCTGATACCCATCGGCGACTAGGCCAATTGGTCCACCAAATAGAGACATTTGGTCCCTCCACATTTTTCGAATCCTCTCCACACTGAATTTTGGGTTCAGTGTGAACTCACCCAACGATCGGGAAACTTCTCAGGTGTGAGAAGAATCGGCCGATTGGGTCTGATGGAGGCTTTTCGATCATGAGCACAATAGTCAGTTCCTTTCCGAAGCGGCTCAGCGCCGCACTGCTCGCCCTCGCTGTTGCAGTGGCGGGACTTGGACTGTTCTTGGAGAACGCCGATGCGGCCTCCTCGGTAGTTCCACAGAGCGGTCCACGAGGCGAAAATGTCGTTGGAACCTACAAGGGGAACCAGAAGACGCTTGCCACCATGCTGTTCGCTGTGGAGCTCAACGGCCAGACCTCGTACATGTTCTGCATCGATATCGCGACCTCGATCGAGCTCGGCGTGAGCTATGACGAGTCACAGTGGAGCGATTCCCAGGTGCCAAACCTCCGGAAGATCGCGCGAATCCTCAGCCAGACCAACGCCACTTCCACCCTTGACCCCGTCGAGATCGCCGCAGCGCAATCCGCAATCTGGCACTTCTCCGACGGATTCGAGCTGAGCACCAGCGACAACTCCTCCGCTGTTGTCAGCCGCTACCAAGCACTCATCGCAGATGCCGAGGCCAATCCCGTGGTCGATGAACCAGCCGGCACCCTGTCAATCTCCCCAGAGACCGCTAGTGGCGCTCTTGGTGGGAGCCTGGTGTACACGGTCACCACAAGTGCGACTGAACCGCTCACCATCGAGATCTCCGATTCCGCCGTTGCCGCTCATCCATTCACTTCCGGCTCCTGCGACCTCGCAACTACCATCACGACGATTACGGGCAGCGGCAAATTCTGCCTGACCTCAACCGACCCTCGAGAGAATGTCTCCGTGACGCTGCGATCCCAAGCGGCCTCAGTGGCCGCTGGTCGAGTCTTCATCCGCCCCGGCCGACAGAAGCTCATCATTGCGAAGTCAGGCGTTGCCCAGACCGTTGAAACTGTCACTGGAACCTGGACCTACAACGGCCAGCCAGAGGTGTCAATCGGATGTCCCGCAGGCGGCACCACCTATGGTCAGGCCTCGACCTACACCGCAACGGCGACTGATCCCGGTGACACCCTCACCTACCAGTGGATGCTGAACGGATCACCAGTGCCCAACGCTCAACAGTCCACGATCACGATCGCCTTGGCTGTTGGCGACAAGCTTGAGGTTGTGGTCACCGACAGCGCTGGCAACACCGCCACCGCCACCGCAACGTGCCCTGGATCCAATCCGCCCGTGGTCTCCATCGTCTGCCCAGACAAGCTGGTCTTTGGCGGCGACAACACGTTTGTGGCGAATGGTTCCGATCCAGATGGGGATTCCATCACCTACACCTGGACCCTCAATGGTGCCACGCTGCAGGACACCGGCAACACCGTGACCGTCAAGACCACCGATGGCGACCGCCTCAAAGTGACAGCGACTGACGCCACCGGCCTCAGCTCCGAAGTTGCAACTGCTGAGTGCCTCAACCCCCGCGACAATGGAACGCCGACCGTCACTCTTGAATGCCCGGCGAAGATCATCTACGGCGAACCCGTCACCTTCACCGCCGTCGGAACCGACCCAGAGGGCACGCCCCTGACCTACACATGGAAGCTCAACGGAACCGAGCTTCAGGGCCACAACGGCTCCTCTACGGCGTCCATCACGATCGTCAAAGACGACGTGGTGACAGTCACCGTCTCTGACGGCGAGGCCACGAGCGAAGTTGCAACAGCGGCGTGTGTCGGAACACCACCTGCCCATGCGCCCGTCGTGTCAATCAAGTGTCCCGCATCGTTCATGTACGGCACTCCCGCAACATTCATCGCTGAAGGTAGCGACGAAGACGGCGACACCCTGACCTATGTCTGGATGATCAATGACACCCCAGTTGCGGGTGCCACCTCATCGCAGGTATCTGTGACGTTGAATGAGGGCGACGAACTCTCCGTTATCGCCAATGACGGCGCTTTGAACTCGAATACTGCCGTGAGCAACTGCGTCGGTCTGCCGGCGAACAAGGTCCCGACGGTCACGATGGAGTGCCCGGCAAGCCTTGTATACGGACAGCCCACCGTGTTCACCGCAGTGGGCAAGGACGAGGACGGAGATGCTCTCACCTACACCTGGTTTGTGAATGACATCAAGGTTGTTGGCGAGACAGGCCCCACGGCGACACTCACTCTCAACAAGGATGACTCGGTCAAGGTTCTCGTCAACGACGGAACTGCGAACAGTGCACCAGCCACCAAGACCTGCCAGGGCACAAACCCGAACCGTCCGCCCACGGTCACTATCGATTGCCCCACTGGCCTGCTGTTTGGCGAGCCGTTTGATTTCATCGCAAACGGGGTTGACCCCGATGGTGACGTGAACCTGACCTACACCTGGCTCGTCAACGGCGTTGCTGTTGCTGGAGAGACGGGAGCCAAAGTCACGTTGACCATCTCGGACAATGACAAGGTCTCCGTGGTTGCCACTGACTCCAAGGGCGCAAGCTCGACTGCGGCAACGAGCGCCTGTTCTGGCAATCACCGACCAACACTGTCGTTGACCTG
>DORQ01000158.1:2401-12584 GCA_003514205.1 Acidimicrobiaceae bacterium | reverse complement strand
AATTGGGGCGGGTTGGGCAGGCTGAGTGATCGCTCCAGCGAGGGCGGGTTGCGCGCTGGGTGCCTGGGCGTTTGGTTGGAAGTGTGCAGAAGTCTGAAGGTGGGCCTGACGGCGTTGTTCGATCTCAGCGGCGAACGCGGTTCGTGCCTGGTTCCATTTTGCAGAAAACAGCTGGCTGTACCCGAGCGCGGCCCATGGTGCGGTTTGGGAGATTCGATGAAGTGCAGCCTGGCAGTCCTGCTCGGACAGCTCAGTGGTAGATGTTCTGCCGTGCTTTTCGCAGAGCTGAATTCCGTATTTCTTCCCCACGGGAACCCCATATACCCGGCGTTGTACGACGCTCGGGTAGGCCCACACGAGGTCGGCCTGCGGGATCAATTTTGCATTCCTCGTCAGGGCCAGATGTTGAGATCCGATGATCAGCTTGCTGGGGGAGTTGGCGGCGCTCATAGCAAAGTCTGCGTCGAGCCAATCGAGGAACTGCTGGGGATCTCCCTGTGCCACTTTGCGCACGAGCCTGTGTCGTGATGGTGTTCGGTATGCCAGGACATTTCGCACCGAGTAGGCAACAAACGCAAGTACTGCGAGCAGGTCAGCTAGTGCTCCTATCGTGCCGGGCAGGCGCCAATCGCTGGTGGCATTGAGGGTGACTGGCAGCAGGGCAGCTTCTAGTTCGGCCTTGCGGTCCGGTTCGATGTTTTCCAGCAAGGCTGACACCAGGGCCGGATCGGATTCCTCGGTGATTCCTCGATACCGATCCGCGTCGATCTCAGTGGCTGCCTTGATGAGCAGAAGACGATCGCCCACTGAAGCGACGAGGATGTGATACTCCGGCTGCTCAGGCTCGGCGGTGGAGTTTGGGTCCGGTTCGCTTCGCATTGCGAACCCGGTATCAAGCGTGGCGTCCGCCGCGATGTCGACGTAGTCGGTGCCGAGTCCTTCATCCGACAGAAGCTTCGCAGCAGCGGCGCCTGAGGAGATTTCCGCTCCGAGCGGAGCATGAAACAGCACTCCCTGGTATTGCCATACCGCAGCGAAGAGCAACCCGAGAGCGCAGGTGGCGAGAATGGCGCGCCTCGTGATTACCTTCCGGAGGAGTTGGGAATACACCCGGCGAGATTAGTGGCTCAGAGCGCAGGATGCTCGTGGAGCGGGAACTGGGCGACGATCCTCAATTGAGGATCACTCGCGTCGATCAACTGCTGGTATTCGAACAGTTGCTCGGAGCCATCTGAACCCCGGAATCTGCGAATCCGAGTGTGAAATGCTGCGACGTCGTGCCGGCTCCACCATTGTGCGAACTCCTCACTCGCTTCTTGTAGCCGGGCGATCAGATCGCAGTACTGCTGGTCATTACGAAACGGCGTCGTTTCAGCTCGAAACTGACTCAGTGTCTGGCGAGCCTCGGACTCCCAGTCGAGGATGAGTTCGCGAGTTTGTGGCACTGCGAACATCGCCCAGACGAGGTTGCAGTTCTGTGGCTCAAGCGTTGCAATCGGTGGGAAGAGTCGCTCCTGGCCCTCGTTCCAAGCCATGTAGTCCCAGGTTGGGCCGAGAAGGTAGGCGGGAGCCGGGTTGAGCTGGTCAAGGAGACGCTGGGCCCACGGCGGAACCTCCCTCTGGGCCGAAGCGCTGGGCGATTGATCTGCAAGCACTGCAAGCTGGTTGAGGTGTTCTCGCTCGACGGCATCAAGTCGGAGGACCCTGGCAAGCGCATCGAGCACATCGGCGCTGGGATTGATCGGTCGGCCCTGTTCCAGCCAGGTGTACCAGGAGACTGAGACACCAGCGAGCATGGCGAGTTCCTCGCGTCGGAGCCCAGGGGTGCGGCGCCGAGGACCAGTCGGGAGGCCCGCCTCCGCGGGGGTAATCGTTGCTCGTCGTAGGCGAAGGAACTCAGCGAGTTCGGGAGAATTCCGCATCCACCGATCTGAGCACATCCTGAGTACTCGTGCTGTTGGAAATGATCAGCGAAGGGGGTGGTGGCAGTCACAGGATGAACTCGGTCTGGATACGGCTCGCGAACACTGGTTGAGTGCCGAGATGCACACTCACCTCGCCGCGTCATCGGTCCTTTCCCATCGAGCACGAGCTTCGCAGTCCTCAGTCATTCGTGAGTTGCTGAAGCTGACCGAGCAGCCAGGGATACTCTCGCTTGCTGGCGGACTGCCCAACGTGGACCTTCTTCCGGCCGGCAAGATCACAGAGGTTGCCGAGGCTGTGTTGTCAGCCTCGGCAAGTTCCGCGTTGCAATACTCGCCGACTGAGGGCTTAGGCGACCTTCGATCCGCTGTGGCCACTCGATACCAGTGCGATGTGGGCGAGGTTCGCATCACAACTGGAAGCCAGCAGGGGCTCGACCTGATCGGCCGAGTCTGTCTGGACCCGGGCGACGTGGCGGTGGTCGAGGCGCCGAGCTACCTCGGAGCATTGCAGGCCTTTGGCGCGTGCGGCGCTGAGATTGTTGCTGTGGAGGGCGATCAGGACGGGTTACGAACTGGAAGTTTGGGTTCACAGCTTGCGGCGGGGTTGCGTCCGAAACTCGTCTACGTGGTGAGCAACTTTGCCAACCCGACAGGATCGACGCTCTCGTGGGAACGTCGCGTCGAGCTCGCAACCTTGGCAGACCGCTATGGATTCCTGATCGTGGAGGATGATCCCTATGGGGAGATTCGTTGGTCCGGTGAGGCGTTGGCCCCCATGCGAACTCTGACCGAGAATTGCGTGACGCTCGGCAGTGCTTCAAAGATCCTGGCTCCGGGCCTTCGAGTTGGCTGGTGCATCGGGCCGAGTTGGTGCCTTGATGCAATGACGAGGTTGAAACAAGCGACGGATTTGCATACGAGTAGCCTTGATCAGTCGATCCTGTGTGGGCTCCTGGACGATCGAGTGTTCGTTGATGGTCATGTGGCGAAGGTCATCGCTCGCTACCGGGGCCAAGCCGCTATTTTCTCGACTGCTCTTCGAGAGCTGCTTGGGGACCAGGTGTCGTTCGCCGATCCGCAGGGTGGAATGTTTCTGTGGCTGACCGCGCTGGACGGGTCCGGCTCCACCCGGATTTTCGAAGCAGCGCTCAGCAATCGCGTGGCAGTGGTCCCCGGAACTGCCTTTGGATCTGGGGCGCGTTGCGAGCAGTCCGTTCGGGTGTGTTTCGCGACGTTGAACGAGGCTGACCTGCTCACCGCTGCCCAACGATTGGCGCAAGCTTGGCCGCAATCGCGCCCCTGATGGGTGTTTGGGCCAAGGTTGCGCGTACAATACTCAGAGACATTTTTGTCCTCCGGCTCTTTGCCTGCTCTGCCCGAAAAACGGCTGGCGCTCGCGAGGCACAACGCGGTGGCTTTCCTTGCAGGTTTGCTTCAGGTTGTCCCGGGGGACCGTAGTGAAGGAGACCCTCATGGCTGTGCAGCGCACCAGTTTCGAAAAGCTTCAGCGTGACCGGGCAAAGAAGGCCAAGGGCGAGGCGAAGCGAGCCCGTAAACTTGCTGGCCCAGATCCAGACGCACCGGTGGATCCAAGTGAAGTCGAGGCATTGCTTGGATCCGAAGATAAGGAACTTTCCGCAGGCGAATTGCTTGAATTGATCGAAAAGATTCACAAGCAGTTCGAGGCCGAGGAGATCACCTTCGAGGAGTTCGAAGACCGAAAACTCGACCTCTTCGCCCGCCTCCCGCTGGACTGACGAGTCATGGCTGCGCCAACCGGGAATGCAACACGGGCTGATGCGAAGACTCTGAAAGGCCTGCTCTTTGGGCTGGGTGCCGGAGCAGTTGTGACAGTTGCCGGTGCCAAAGTGGCGTCCACCCGGCTCACCAAGGCGTCGAACACAACGCTCGATCGGCGCGGCGAACCACCTGCTGAGAAACTCCTCACTCACCACTATCTCGACACTGTCGATGGCGGTCGTCTGCATGTGGTCGAGATGGGTAACCCAGCTGGGCCGCCAGTGGTGTTGATGCACGGAATTACCCTGCAGTGGTGGGTTTGGTCGGCGGTGATGAAGTCGCTCGCTCCGGAGGCAAGGGTCTTCGCGTGGGATATGCGGGGCCATGGCAGGTCATCGGCAGGAACGATGGGAGCAAGCCTGAAGGGCGCTGCCTCTGATCTCGCCACGCTGCTGAAGCACTTCGACGTGACTGAGGCAACGCTGGTTGGGCACTCAATGGGCGGAATGGCGCTTGGCCGATTCATTCAAGAGCACCCAGAGGAGCTTGAGGATCACGTTGGTGGATGTGTGTTCTTGTCCACTGCAGCGACCGCGGTTTCCTTGAAGGGAATTCAGGCCGGACTCATTGGACTCTCCCAGCTCACTGCCAAGTTCGCGAGGAAGAGTCTTTCTCGACCAGCGTTCAGCTACCGATGGAAACGAGGCGACCTCTCCTCCCTTCTGATCCGTGTCGCGTTTGGTGAAGGCGCTACGGCCTCGATGATCGAGACGGTTCGGGTGATGGAGTTCGAGATGAACCCAACTTCCATGGCTGAGGCCGCTGAAGCAATAGCTCAGCATGATGTCCGGTCGGCCCTCGGTCCGATGCGGCAGTTGGTGCGGGTTGTGGTGGGAACCCAGGATCGTCTCACGCCGCCAGTGCACGCGAAAGAGATTCACCGCTGCATACCAGGATCTGAACTCGTAGTTCTTCAGGGAATTGGTCACCAATCAATGCAGGAAGCACCCGACGCAGTGGTGGACGCCATTCGGGCAGTTCGGAACACGGCCGTACCTGCCTGAGCGCCGCGTCTGCTCAGGATGATCTTGAGATCAGGCCCTTCGACTCGCTGAGAAACTGCGAACTCAGCGTCCGTTCGTCGTTGCGCATTCGCCATCGAATGAGGCGTTGTGCCATCTGGAAGGCAGCCGCGTCGCCGGGAACTGTTCCAATGAGGTTCCTGCTCTCGTGGGGAGACTCGGTGAGGTCAAACAGAAGCGGTTCAAACACCGAAGAATCAGCAGCGAACTGCACATACTTGTGTGTGGCGGTGCGCACCACGTTGAGAGCACAGTGGCTGCTTGGTATGCCAAGGAGGGTCTCAGGGAGGAGGTGCTCCGGATCGGCGAACGACCATTCCCAAAACACTGCGTCGCGCCAGTGGGCTGGGATCTCGCCTGAACTGATCAGCGGAGCGAGCGAATGACCATCGCATTGCAGGGGGATGGGTTCACCAACCCAGTCGGCGATTGTGGGGAGAAGATCCACTGATTCGGTGAAGGCATTGACGACCTGTCCGCGAGTGGCGTCGGCACGGGGATCCCGCACAATGAGTGGGATGTGGTAGCTCTGATCCCAGTAGCCAAGCTTCTCTTGCAGCCAGTGATCACCACCCATTTCACCGTGATCGCTGGTGAAGATGATCAATGTTGACTCGTAGAGTCCCGTCGTCTTGAGGTAGGTGATGAGTCGAGCGAGTTGGTCGTCTACCTCTCGTTGCATGGCGTGGTAGGTCACACGCTGCTGGCGACGGTCCAGATCCGAGATCGGGCAGCCAACTCCTGGGAGATCGATCGCGAGACGATTCAGTGGGTGAATCGACATCTCCTCCTCCCGTGACTCGCACCCAACAAACTCCGTGATCAGATCAGCCGAGTAGAGATCGTGATAGCCAAGCGGATTTCGAAACGGTGCGTGCGGTCGTATGAGGGAGAGATGCGCAAAGAATGGTGAGTTTTCGCGTTCTTCTAGCCATCCGATCAGCGACTCGATCATGAAGGCCGTTTCGGTGTGTTCCGCTGCGAACTGTGTAGGTGCCCAGCTTGCACCATGGTGTTCGGTTCCGGCTACGTCGGTGCGAGGTTCATACAGGCGCTGTACATCTGGTGGCGTGTCGACCCCTTTACTTCGAAGCCACTCGGCCCACCGGAGCGAGCCATACAGCTCAGGGTCATTCACCACAGGGTCAAACCCTGGGAGAACACCCTCGTAACACTGCAGCTGTGGATCATCGGGCGCCACCGTCCGCGGATCCACTGAGGTATCGGTGTAGCCAAACAGCGCGGGAACGTATCCGGCTCGCCGGGCGAGGAGCGCAACGTTGTCAAAGCGGGCGTCGAGCGGGGTGCCGTTCAGGATCGATCGATGATTCTGGGCATACATGCCGGTGTAGAGGCTTGCGCGGCTCGGTCCGCACGGCGCCGTATTGGCGAAATGATTCCGAAAGAGGACCCCGTCGGCAGCAAGTTCGTCCAGCGTGGGGGTCGAGAGGAAGGGATGGTTCACACACCCCAATGAGTCGCCACGCCATTGGTCTGCAGTGATGAAGAGGACGTTGCCAAACACGGGGCGGAGGAGCGGCTAGTTCTCTGAGCGACGTTGGCTGAACTGTTCCCAGAACGCAGTGAGTTCATCGGGGTCGAATCGGCTGAGTTCCTCACGTGCCTGTTCGAAGGAGCTGATCTGCGAATCGAGTTCGATAGCACGTCGGCGCCATTCGGCAGCGGAGATCGTGGCGGGGTCGAGATGAACTGCCGTTCGAATCAGTCGCTGCGAGAGACCCTCGAGGTGCTCGACCCGTGCGGAGAGTTCGCCCAAGTCGCGGCGGCGAAGTTGCTTGGGGGAAGACGCTGCTCGGATGAGGTCGCTATCGATTGCGATCGCGAGGCGTTCGATGTCTGTTGCGAGTTCCTGCAACTTCGTTGGTGTGGAGCGCCATCTCGGCGGTGGGATGGTCATCCTGACACTCGCAGTCACTGCGCGGAGTCGCCGATGGAGCACCGCTGGAGCGCCAACCCCGATGAGCCATCGAGTTGGTGCACCGCGCTGTAACCCGGTGCCGTATCGAAGGCGAGCTCTGATGAGCAAAAAGGTGGAAGACACCACCGCGACGGTCACGGCGGCAAAGGTGAGAAACAGTTTCGCTACCTCGGCCACAAACTCCATTCGCAGACTCTATGCGCGTCGGTTCCAACCGTCAGTTCATCCCCATAGGGGCCGTGACAAACTGCGGTGATGGCCCAATCGCACCTTTCTGACTTGACGGCTCGCCTTGAACGGGAAGTCCTCCTCATCGATGGTGGGTTGTCCACTGCCTGTGAGGAGCTCGGGGCTCAGGTGAAGGATTCGCTGTGGACAGCACGGCTGCTTCTCGATGCTCCCGAGGTCGTGGTCGCAGCGCATGAGGCATTCATCAGGGCGGGAGCGTCTGTGGTGGCAACCGCCAGTTACCAGGTTTCCGAATTGGGCTTTTCCGAGGCTGGTCTCGGCGAAGGGGAGGTTGAACGGGCGTTACTCGCAAGTGTGCGCTGCGCCAGAGAGGCGAACCTGAGGACCGGCGGATCGGCGCTGGTTGCGGCCTCAGTCGGGCCCTATGGGGCAGTGCTCGCTGACGGCTCCGAATACCGGGGGAACTATGGCCTGACACACGAGGAGCTTGTTTCGTTTCACGAACCTCGTGTCCTGCAACTCATTGCTGCGAAGCCCGATCTGATCGCGTTCGAGACCATCCCCGATCTTGCAGAATTGCAGGCGATCACCGAGGTCTGCGAACGGGTTGCCGCAGTGAGCGAACCCATGTCAGTTTGGGTTTCGCTGAGTTGTGAGTCGGGAGCCCGGTTGTGCTCAGGCGAGGCCATTGAGCAAGGCGTCGCCGTGCTGGGAGACCTGCCCGGGCTTATTGCCATCGGGGCGAACTGTGCGGGAGTGGCGACCATTTCTGAGGCGCTCGGGACAATTCGATCGGTCACCGACCTTCCAATGCTTGCGTACCCCAACGGCGGCGGGGCATGGGATGCACAAGCCAACTGTTGGGTTGGGGCCACTGACCCCATCACCGATGAGGTCCTACACATCTGGATTGCCGAGGGGGTGAGGTTGATTGGTGGCTGCTGCGGGTACGGGCCGGGTCGACTAGCGGATCTCAAGGCGCAACTCGGCAGGGTAGTGGGCGCGGAGGGTTGACCTGAGCGAGATTCTCTGCATGGTCAGCGGCACTCACTGGGTTTCAGAAGGAGCGCGTCAAGGCCTTCTTCGATCGCTCGAACTGGGTCGAAGTCTGGGAATTCTGCCCACGTTGTGAGGGCGCTCCGGCTGAGTCCGAGGATCGAACTTGCCGTGTTTCTGGCAGCGAACATCTCATCAGCGGAAACGGGTCCGGAGTTCGAGGCCGGCGTCGTGAGGTGGTCGATGATCGCTGCCTCGTAGTCGAGGTCGTGAACGATGTCGATGCCGGCAAACTCGGGAATACTCCGAAGTAGTTGGTATCGCTTGCGGCGGAGTGAGGAGGACGTGATTGTTCGAATTCCGGCCAGCACGGTCTGCTTGAGCGCCTCGATGGGGTGCTCAACGGCGGAGAGCTCGTCGAGGCTCGCGATGAAGCTCTGCACTCGTTCCTCATGGTCGGGAAATGCCGCTGCATGTTTGGTGGGAAAGTGCAGAAAGAAGGTTCGTGGTGTCACTCCAACGCTGGCGGCGATGTCCTCGACTCGCGTTGCCTCGACACCGTGCTCGCAGAACAGATCGATGGCCGCTTCACTCAGGGCCATTCGTGTGGCCTGCTTCTGTTGCTCTCGCTGGTTCATTGTTGCCCGCGTTGGTTCACTGTTGCAGACTAGGCCATTGACTTCACTCAGTGAAGTGAAATAGGTTGACGCGATGAGCGACGCAGATGCCTTCTTCGATTCCATTTACCCGTACCGCAAGCGATTTGAGACTCATCGGTCGTTGCCCGAGCACGGAGTGGATCGTGCACAGATCCTCGAAGAACTCTCGACTATGGCTCATGAGGAGGACGCGAAGGGTGACAAAGGGCTGGTGTCTGGCTCGATCTACCACGGGTCACACGATCACTACCACTTCTTGACCCAAGCATTTGAGTCCTTCGCTCACTCCAACGTGTTGCAGCGGGATATGTACCCCAGTTCCACGAAGCTCGAGGGCGAGATCGTGGCAATGACGCTTGGCATGCTGCACGGTGAGGCCGCGGAGGATGCCTGTGGTGTGCTCACCAGCGGTGGTTCAGAGAGTCTGATGACGGCGCTATACACCTACCGGGAATGGGCCCGGGAGGAAAAGGGCATTACCGAGCCCGAGGTGATCTGGCCAGTCACGGCGCATTGCGCACTGGACAAGGGAGCCCACTACTTCGGCATGAAGGTGCATCACGCTCCGCTCACCGATGATGCTCGCGCTGATGTCGAGTGGATTCGGAGCCAGATCACCCCGAACACCGTTGCGATTGTTGCTTCTGCAGGAAACTATCCCCATGGTGTGATCGACCCGATCGCAGAACTGGGTGCGCTCGCACTCGAGCACAACATCGGCTTCCACGTGGACGGCTGCCTCGGTGGGTTCATTCTTGGTTGGGCCGAGGACTGTGGTGTGTCGATCCCTGCGTTCGATTTTCGAGTTCCAGGTGTCACGTCAATTTCCGCTGACACGCACAAGTACGGCTATGGCCTGAAAGGCACATCAGTTCTCTGCTACTCCCGCAAAGATCTGCGCAAGCACCAGTACTTCACTGCAGGCGGGTGGCCTGGCGGTATCTACCTCTCGCCAGGCATGGCTGGCAGTCGATCTGGTGGAGTGATTGCGGCAACCTGGGCCGCCATGGTGAGCCTTGGAAAGTCGGGCTACGTGGAGATCGCTCAAGGAATCTTCGATACAGCAGCGAAACTGAAGCACGGAATCGAGCAGATTCCTGAGCTGAAGATCATCGGCGACCCCTCCTTTCTCGTGGCATTTACCTCCGACGAAGTGGGGATCTATCACGTGAATGATGCCCTCGCCGATCGCGGATGGCGCATGAACGGGCTGCAGTTCCCAGATGCGCTGCATTTCTGCATCACTCGACCGAACACTTCGCCAGGGCTCATCGAGCAGTTTCTGGTGGATCTCGCTGAGTCGGTTGAAGTTGCCAAGGGCATCCCCGAGGGCCAGGCACCGAAGTCCGGAGCGCTCTACGGACTGTCGGGGAGCGGACCTGAGGGAGTGAAGGCAGTCGAGGACTTGCTGTCGGGAGCGCTGGATGCGTTCTACGATCCTGCTCCATGACTGAATCGCCTTCCCAGACTGAATCGCGCTCGGATACCGAATCCCATGTCGTCGCCGTTGATTTTGGAACCGGTGGCCCAAAGGTAGGTCTCGTTTCCTTCAAGGGGAACGTTGCCTGGCAACGGCACTATCCAGTGGAGACCACCTACCACGAGGGTGGCGGCGCGACCCAGGATGCGGTGCAGTGGTGGGAGGTGCTCAAG
>DORQ01000158.1:0-2198 GCA_003514205.1 Acidimicrobiaceae bacterium | reverse complement strand
TATCGATTACTGGGCAGTGGGCCTCTACCGTGCCGGTGGATGCGGCTGGGGTTCCAGTGGGTCCGGTCATGTTGTGGATGGATTCCCGCGGCGGCTCCTTGATTCGCGAACGAATCGGCGGGCCCGTGAGCGGCTTCAAACCGCGAGAGATTGCTGAGTGGATACGCCGTTCGGGTGGTGCGCCATCGTTGGATGGTGCCGATCCCATCGGTCATCATCTCTACATCGCCAAGCACCACCCTGAGGTGGCCGCGGCTGCTCGCTGGTATCTCGAGCCAGTGGACTACCTCACGATGTGCTTTACCGGGGTCGCGTCGGCCAGTCCGGCCTCGATGACCGGTAGTTGGTTGATCGACACACGTTCGTCCAACCCAACCTCCTACGATCCGCTCCTCATCTCCATGGCTGGAATTGACGGTTCCAAACTGCCGCCGCTGTCTCCGTTCGGATCGGTGGTGGGCACCATCAGCCCAATAGTGGCCGAGGAGTTAGGACTCCCGGTTGGTGCCTCGGTTGTGACTGGCCAACCTGACCTGCACTCTGCGGTGTACGGGGCGGGGGCAGTGATGGTTGGTGAGGCGCATATGGCGATCAGCACCTCGGGCTGGATCAGCGCGCCGACCACGAAAAAGAAGACCGACATTGTCCGCCAAGTCGCAACTGTTCCGGGGATTGGTGACGGCAACTACCTCATTGCAAACAACCACGAAACCGCTGGGCTGTGTTTGAGCTGGCTTCGAGACCTCTTGGGTGGCGAGGTGGGCTTTGACGATCTGACCGAACTCGCATCGAGTTCTGCGCCTGGTGCTGGAGGTGTGTTCTTCACGCCATGGTTGAACGGCGAACGCTCGCCAATCGCTGACCGACGAGCGCGAGGTGGATTCCACAACCTGTCGCTGCAGACCACGCAAGCGGATCTTGTCCGTGCTGTGATGGAGGGTGTTGCGTTCAATAACCTGTGGCTTCATCAGGCCGTTGAGAAGTTCACCAAGGGTCGAGTGGACGATATCCGCATGATTGGTGGCGGTGCGCAAAGCGATCTGTGGTGCCAGATCCATGCGGATGTGATGGACCGAACCATTGAGCAAGTAGCCGATCCGCTGTATTGCGGTCTTCGAGGTGCAGCCCTGGTTGCCGCGGTGGCGCTTGGGGAAGTGCAGCTCCATGAGCTGCGTGGGCTCGTTCCGCTGAGGGAGACCTACCGACCAGATCCAGCAGCCCGGTCGGTATATCAAACAATGTTCAAGGAATTCCCGAAGCTCTACAGCTCCCAGAAGCGGTTCTTTCACCGAATGAACAAGTAGTTCGACGCTACTCATTGCGTCCGCACAACGTCTCCGTCGAAGCTCCGAGCTGGCAGCGGAGGTGTCCTCGCTGGAGGCCGACGCCGCGGATCGTGATGAGATGCTCCTTGTTGCTGGGTTTATGGAGTCTCTTCGTGCTCCGAGGTGATGTGCGTCGGTTCAAGGTGCCAAAGGGCACGGGGCATGAGCAGCAAAGCCCGACGTTCGGAGTCGTGGTTCAGGCCGAGGAGTTCCTGCCGCGATCCGTTGTGCTCGTTGCACCGACTTCGCAGAGCGCTCGGGCCGCATCATTTCGGCCGGAGGTCGAGGTGCGGGGAGAGTTGACTCGAGTTCTGGTTGAGCACGTCGGCGCTGTTGACGTCGCGAGGCTCGGCGCTCGTGTAGGCCATCTGAATTCCGAAGAGATGTGGTTAGTCGACGAAGCGCTCACGACGGTACTGGGTTTGGCCTAAGCAGCGAACCTCTGCGGCATCGTCTCGACCGAAAGGTTCTCCGAGCGGCCCATCAAGGGCGATGTCACCTACGTTCGGGTAGCGTTGCGCTCGGACGCAAGCTTCGGGGCCATGATGGCCGCGACGAGATGTACAGGGAACTCTGCAATGGCTACCGCACGCTGGAATGGAACCGTGATTGCCCAAAGCGACGAGACCGTCGTTGTAGAAGGGAATCACTACTTCCCGCTCTCGTCGGTACATGAGGGGGCGTTGGTGAAGTCCTCCACCACCTCGGTGTGTCCGTGGAAGGGCACAGCGAGCTACTACTCCGTGGTCGTCGATGGGACGACGAACATCGATGCTGCTTGGTACTACCCCGAGCCCAAGGAGGCAGCGAAGGAAATTCGCAACCGAGTTGCGTTTTGGAAGGGCGTCACCGTCGAGGACTGACACTCCCCGT
>DORQ01000170.1:3522-3896 GCA_003514205.1 Acidimicrobiaceae bacterium | reverse complement strand
GCCGCGGTGGTCGCTTTGAGGTCGGGCGTGACCCGCTCCAACCATTCCGTCAGGTACTGGCCGAGGCGCAACGTGGAACGCTTTACGACCAGACCGTCGTCCGCGGCGACGATCACCCGATGCATCGCCTTGGTCGCTTCCTTTTCGGTCGCGAACCCGCCCTTGGTCGCCCAACGGCGCTTGCCGGTGCCGGGGTCCGCGCCGAGCTGCACGCGGTAGCGGAACCCCTTCCCGTATCGCTCGACCGTTCCCGCCATCCAACCGACCCTTTCACCGTCCGAGTAGTTCGCGACTAAACCGCGACTATTCGTACCTGACGAGGTGGCCGGACGCAAGGAAGGAACTCGGAAAGCCCAGTATTCCGGTGCCCGGGG
>DORQ01000170.1:0-3360 GCA_003514205.1 Acidimicrobiaceae bacterium | reverse complement strand
GGGACCGAGGGGTTTAAGCCCTCTGCGTCTGCCATTCCGCCACCCGGGCGAGCGCAGTAGAAACTAGACGCTGAAACTAGTGTCTGCGTGCAGCGTCAGCAGGGCCCTCCCAGGTGCGCGAGAATTCGAGGGCAACAATCAGGGGGAATATGCATGACTGAGCCATCATCGCCAGAGGATGCCACGGCCGACGGTAGTGAACCTGGAGCCGCGGCCACCGTCGGGGTGCCCGATCCAGAGGCGGCGCGGCCCGAATCATCTCGTCGAGACCCAGTCGAGCTGCAGCGGCTGCTGCAAGGCTGGCTAGCTGCCCAGTTGCCAGATGATGCCGACCTCGTCGTCGAGAATCTCGTTGCGCCTGAGGCCAACGGCATGTCGAGCGACACGCTCCTCTTCGATGCCACGTGGACCGAGGATGCCGGTCGCGAAACCCATGAGTTAGTCGTCCGCGTCGCACCAGATCTTGGCCACATGCCGGTGTTCCCCGACTACGACTTGAAGTTGCAGTTCGATGCGATGCGTGCCGTGGCAGCGCATTCCGATGTGCCGGTGCCCGAAACATTGTGGATTGAGGAGACCGGCGATGTGGTTGGTAACCCGTTCTTCGTGATGGGCCGGGTCCATGGCGAAGTCCCGCCCGATGTCATGCCCTACACCTTTGGAAGCTGGTTGTCCGAGGCCTCCGCTGCGGACCAACGCCGACTTCAGGATGGCGCCGTCTCGGTTCTTGCGCGGCTGCACAACATTGAGAACCCGCTCGATGTGTTCCCCTTCCTCGCGCCACCCTCAGGAACCAATGCCCTGCAAGCACACTTTGATGCGACTCGCGACTACTACGAATGGGTTGCTTCCGACGGAATGCGTCACCCGCTTCTGGATAGGTGCTTTGAGCGCCTCATCGACACCTGGCCGTCTGATCCCTCAGTAGCTCTGAGCTGGGGCGATGCTCGGATTGGCAACACCATGTTCGTGGATTTCGAGCCGGTGGCAGTGTTGGACTGGGAGATGGCTTCCATTGCGCCTCGCGAGGTGGACCTCGCCTGGGGTATCTTCCTGCACCGCTTCTTCCAAGACATCGCAGTCACCTTCGAACTTCCCGGATTGCCAGGGTTCTTCTGCCGCGAGGACATCGAAGCGACCTACGCGGAATTGAGCGGATACACACCTCGTGACATGGACTGGTACCTGCTCTATGCGGCCACCCGCCATGGCGTCGTCATGGCCAGGGTGCAACGCCGAACAGCGCACTTCAACGACACCCCTCTGCCCGATGATCCCGACGATCTCATCATGCACCGTGCCACTCTCGACGCAATGCTGGAGGGCACCTACTGGTCGAACCTTCCGGGCGACAACTAGCTCAATCTTCGAAAGGGCCACAACATGCCAATCGGACTCGACGAGTTCCCGATCCATCAGGCGCCGTTCTCACTGGAGTACCCAGCCTCAACGGATCGCAACTTCTACGATCGCTGCTACCTCAACGCACATGATCGAACCGGTGAGGTGTTCCTCATTTCCGGTCTCGGCGTCTACCCGAATCTGGGCGTGATCGACGCCTACGCCACCGTGCGGGTGGGCGACGTCCAGTATTCGGTTCACTTCTCCGACGCGCTTGGACCTGATCGAATGCAGCAGAAGGTGGGCGGCTACAGCATTGAGGTGATCGAACCACTGCATCGCCTTCACGTTGTCTGCGAGGGCGATGAACACGGCGTTGGCTTTGATCTGCACTGGACCGGCGCCTTTCCTGCCGTGCAAGAACAACCTCATCTCATGCGTGTGGGCGGTCGGGTCATCCTCGATGCGTGCCGCTTCGCTCAGGTGGGCAGCTGGGAAGGGGAGCTTCGCGTGGATGGTCGAATCTTCGAAGTGAGCAGTGACACATGGGTTGGCACCAGGGATCGGTCCTGGGGCATTCGACCCGTTGGGGAAGCCGACCCAGCGGGCCGGGCGTCTGCTGAGACAGCCCCTGACTGGGGGTTCTGGTGGATGTACCTTCCGCTCAAGTTCGACGAGTTCGCGATTGTGTTGATCGCTCAGGAGGATGGCCAGGGTCACCGAACGCTGAACGACGCAGTTCGAGTTTGGCCGGCCGAGTCGGGTCGAGGAGTTGAGCAACTCGGGTGGCCTGAGTTCACCACTGCCTATCGACCAGGCACCCGTGATCCGATCGCCACCACGGTGGCGTTTACGGGCGAGAACGGTGAGCGCGAGACCTTAGAGATCGAATCCCTCGGATTCGTGGCGCTGAACTGCGGCGCTGGCTATGGAGCAGATCCTGATTGGAACCATGGACGATGGATGGGCAGAGAATACGCAACTGGATTGCGTGTAGATCTCTCCGATCCCATGGTGGCGGGCCGAATTCCTTTCGGCGTGGTGGATCATGTGGGACGCGCCACCCTGAAACGCAATGGCCAAGCTCCCGTAGAGGGTTGGGGCCTGTATGAACATGCGAGCATTGGGGCTCATTCGCCTTCGAATTTCGCCGATTTCGGAAGCGTTGCCCCCTAGCCCACTCGCTTCGGCCGATTCGGGAGCAACCGCCCTGCCAGGGAAGGCCAGCGCTACTCGCTACGCGCCGTGGCGGCCGGCGCCATTAGCGAAGCGTGCTGCTCCCTCGATGGTCTCGCCCGACCGCACCGTGACCAATCCAACCTCAGTTTCGTGCGCCAACGCACGGTGAGTGTCGAGCGACCATTGATCAATTGCCGATCTTCGGTCGCTTCGCAGGCAGCGCTGCGGGAGCGCTGCGAGCTGATGCGCCAGATCCAGAGCGGAAGCCAACGCAGAGCCAGGTTCGACCACCCGGTCCACCAGCCCCATGGCCAGCGCCTCGGGGGCCGACACTCCACGACCGGTGAGGATCAGATCCATCGCTCGTCCGTGCCCAATGAGCCGCGGCAGTCGCACCGTTCCTCCGTCCACGAGGGGAACGCCCCAGCGCCGGCAGTAGACGCCAAGCGTTGCGTCGCTTGCGGCCACACGCAGGTCGCACCAGATTGCCAACTCGAGACCGCCCGCAACCGCATGCCCTTCGATGGCCGCAATCACTGGCTTGGACAGATCCATCCGCGTTGGACCCATTGGTCCGTCCAATGACATGTCGGCATCGATGCGATTTCCGGTCGCAGAGGCGACAGCCTTGAGGTCGGCGCCAGCGCAAAACGCCCCGTCGGCTCCCGTGAGGATCGCCACCGACAGCGAGTCATCGGAATCGAATCGACCGAAGGCCGACACGAGTTGATCGGCTGCGGGTCGATTCACCGCGTTGCGGGCCTCCGGGCGGTTGATGGTCACCACCATTACTGAGTCAACAACCTCAACCTCGACCTCAGACATGCGAACCTGCCCGTG
>DORQ01000006.1 GCA_003514205.1 Acidimicrobiaceae bacterium | reverse complement strand
GAGTCGATTCCACCAGCGAACTCATCGCTGTGAGGTCAGCTGCGTCGGCGACAATCCTCGGCACAGTTGCGCCCGTGTCGTTCGCAACCTCCTCAAGTTTCGAGGAGCTTCGACCAGCGATGGCCCAAGAAACCGATCCTTCGACGCCAATGCGGTCGACGAGGTATTTGCACAGAATCTGGCCGACGAAGCTGGTCGCCCCAAATACCACTACATCGTACGGACGGTCTGCGCGTTCACTCATGCCGCGAGGGTAGTCGGCACATGCTGCCGGGGCAGAGCCCCCTAGAAGTCGCTGAAGTCGGGGTCTCGCCGTTCGGCGAACGCCGCCAGCGCCTCCATGTTCGCCGGGCCCCCCATCAACTCCTGAAACTGTGCATCCTCAAGATCTCGCGCTGCCCTACTCGCGGCGAGCCGCCCGGCTGTCATGGTCTGCTTCACGGCGATCAGGGACACAATTGGCTTCGCTGCCAAGGTACGGGCCGCTGCGCCTGCAACCTCCATGAGTTCTTCCGGTTCGGCCAGTTTGAAAACCAGGCCCAATTCTTTCGCTTCGGCGGCCGAGATCCACTCCGAACTCAGCAAAACCCACGCGGCATTTTGATGGCCGATGAGGCGAGGCAACAGGTATGAAGAAGCCGCTTCGGGGGCCACAGCGAGACTAGTGAAGGGGCATTTCAGCTTTGCTTCGGTGGACATGAAGACCAGGTCAGCAAACCCGATGATCGTGGAACCAATGCCAAGCCCCAGCCCGTTGATCGCAAGGATCAATGGCTTACTGAAGGCCGCCAGCTGATCAATACAGCCGGGAAACCCGTGAACCCCGTTGACGAACTCAGGATTGGTGATCCGCTCAGCCATTTCCAACAAGTCCTGTCCGGCTGAGAAGGCTCGTCCAGTTCCAGTGATCAGCACCACCGCTACTGCCGGATCGGCATCGGCCGCGATCAGGGCTTCGGCGAGTGCGTCATAGAGCGCCTCATTGAAGGCGTTCAGCGCGTCAGGTCGGTCGAGGCGCAGGGTACGAACTCGGTCGGCATCGGAGATGGCAAGCATGGAATCTGTTCTAGTCGCTCAGATCAGCTAAACCCATACCCATGACCCAGATTCGGATCGAGCAGATTGAGTTGAGGAAGGTCTCCCTTCCACTTGTGACACCGTGGGTCTCTGGTCTGCATCAGTTCGCCGAACGTGAATCGATCGTGGTTCGTATCCGCACCAACCTCGGCGAGGGCTGGGGGGAATGCCCCGCGTTGGCCCAACCCACTTACTCCGCCGAGTACACCGACAGCGCGTACCTCATGTGTAGCGAGTACCTGATTCCGATGCTCTTGGAGCTGGAACGCCCCTCAGCCGAGACTTTTCGGGCCGCAGCGCGATCCATTGTTGGTCACCCCATGGCGAAATTCGGCATCGAGCTGGCACTGTGCGATCTTGCCGCTCAGATCGAAGGCTGCTCACTTGCTGGCCTGCTGGGCGGAACAGCAACACAAGTGCCCGCCGGCGTGGTGTGCGGAACCCAGCCCGACGCTGCGAGCGCTGTTGCAACGGTCTCGGCATTAGTGACGCAAGGGTACCGCCGGTTCAAGATCAAGACCGAACCTGGCAACGATATGGAGATTCTTTCCGCACTTCGCGAGGTATTCCCTGACCTGCAACTCGGTGTGGACGCCAACAGCGCCTACGCCGAGGAACCTGAGGCCGTTCGCCAGCTCGATCAATTCGAGCTGTGGTGTATCGAGCAACCGCTCGGAGCCGAGGACCTACTTGGGCACGCGATTCTCAACCAGGCACTGCAGACCCCAATCTGTCTTGATGAACCAATCAGCTCACTTGAGCACACCGTCACGGCCCTCACCCTTGGCGCCGCCAACATGGTGAATCTGAAACCGGCGCGAGTCGGAGGCCTACTTGAGGCCTGCGAGATCCATGATCTCTGCCAACAACGGGGCGTGTCGCTTTTTGTTGGCGGGCTTCTCGAAACTGGAATTGGCAGGGCCGCGAACGTTGCGTTGGCTTCGCTGCCCGGAATGACTCACCCAGGTGATCTCTCCGCCAATGCACGCTTCTACCAAGAAGACATCGTCTCGAATCCCTTTGAGTTGGTCGACGGCTCGCTCACAGTCCCCACCGGACCTGGGCTCGGAGTGGTGATAGATCTCGACAACCTTGAGCGGTTCACCACCAGGGTTCAGCAGTTCTGATCTGACTCATCCCGGAGTGAGGATCGCTGCCTCCGGAGCGGCACGGGACTTGGAGCGCAACGAGCCAACGTTCGCCAACAGTATCAACGCCATCGCAAGGTACTCTCGCCCCACCAGATGGACACCGTTCAGGAGCGAATCCGCCAGGGCTCCCACCATGGGCTCGAGACTCATCAGCAAGCCGAAACTCGCGGCTGAGATCGACCGAAGTGCATGCATCTCCAGTCCGTAGGGGATCGCAGAGCTCATCATCGCGACCAGAAATCCGATGCCGATGACCTTCCAGGACAGCAGGCTCGAGCCGGCCG
>DORQ01000326.1:4439-4728 GCA_003514205.1 Acidimicrobiaceae bacterium | reverse complement strand
GTCCCGAGTTTGTTGTTCGGGTGTTCGGTTCCTGCCCCGGAGTGGGTGAAACAGTCAGGTTGGCGTTGAACGTGTGAGCGAACTGGGCCTAGTGGGCCTAGTGGGCGGCGGCCTCGACCGAGCTCACCAGATGCCGCGCAGCTGCATCGAGGGCGGTGGCACCCGGGCTTTGTGGCAATGCGGCGAGCGCATCGACGGCTGTCACAGCGGCCTGGCGTGCCACAGCAATTGATCGTTCGATTACGTCGCTCTCGCGGAGCATCTCGACGACCTGGTTTCGAGTTTCAGG
>DORQ01000326.1:0-4207 GCA_003514205.1 Acidimicrobiaceae bacterium | reverse complement strand
CCCTCCTCGACGTCATGGCCGGCGGGCTTGCCGAGTGCTTCTTCTGTGGACACCAGGTCCAAGACGTCATCCACGATCTGAAATGCGGTTCCGTAGGAGAGTCCGAAGGTGGTGAGCGCATCGATATGGGTGCGTTCGAGATCGGCAACGATTCCACCGATGCGGCACGCAGTGCCGAGTAGTGAGGCTGTTTTTCCTTCGATTGAGCGAAGGTAGACCTCTTGGGTTCGGTCGGTTCGATAGGTGTACTCAAGCTCAAGCACTTGGCCCTCGCAAAGCTTCGCGATCGTTGCTGCGAGGAGACCAGCCACCTCGACACCAAGGCTGGCCGCGATCTCAGAGGCTCGTGCGAGGAGAAAGTCGCCTGCGAGAATGGCCTTCAGGTTGCCCCATTTCGCGTTCACACTTTGTACGGTGCGTCGTGTGATCGCGTCGTCCATAACGTCGTCGTGGTAGAGCGAACCAAGGTGAACGAGTTCAACGGCTACTGCCGCCGCAATGACCTCGTTGGTTGCCGCCCGGTCCTGCTGATGCGCTGTCGCGGCCGCCGCAATGCAGAAACCTGGCCGGACGCGCTTGCCGCCGGCCTTGATGAGATGGGTCGCGATGTCGGTCAGGTACGCATCCTCGGACGCGGCCGCGCTGAGCAACTCGGCCTCTACGCGTTGGAGGTCGGGCTCAATTGAGGGGAGAACAGCGAGGGGATTGGTTCCAGCCACCGGTGGACCATAGCCCTCAGCGGTGCCCAAACTCATTTCGGGGGAACATTTTGGAGGTCGTCGAGGTTGTTTATGGCGCAGGCAGAACTCCCTCAAGAACGCGGCGCCCGATTGTCGGGAGGCACGGTTACACTGTCGGCAGAGTCCCAGGGAGGCACTCAGTGTTTGAACGATTCACAGATCGAGCCCGTCGAGTAGTGGTGTTGGCCCAAGAAGAGGCGCGCCTGCTCAATCACAACTACATCGGAACTGAGCACATTCTGCTTGGGCTGATTCACGAGGGCGAAGGAGTTGCCGCGAAAGCACTCGAGTCTCTCGGGATTTCCCTTGAGGCAGTGCGCCAGCAGGTGGAGGAGATTATTGGTCAAGGGGGCTCCTCGCCCTCTGGTCATATTCCCTTTACCCCCCGGGCGAAGAAGGTGTTGGAGCTGTCGCTGCGCGAGGCATTGCAGCTCGGCCACAACTACATCGGAACTGAGCACATTCTGCTTGGGCTGATCCGAGAGGGCGAGGGTGTTGCCGCGCAGGTCCTGGTGAAGTTGGGCGCCGACCTTTCTCGTGTTCGACAACAGGTCATCCAGTTGCTGTCTGGCTATCCCGGCCCGTCCGGAGCAGGTGGCGCACCCCAGGGCGGCTCCGCCGAGAAAGCCAGCGCAAGCGGCGGATCTGGGGATTCCCCCTCGGGTTCACTCGTGCTCGATCAGTTCGGCCGCAATTTCACCCAACTTGCTCGTGAGAAGAAGCTCGATCCGGTGATTGGGCGCGAAAAGGAAACTGAGCGGATGATGCAGGTGCTCAGCCGTCGCACCAAGAACAATCCGGTGCTGGTGGGCGAGCCTGGCGTTGGAAAGACTGCCATTGTCGAAGGTTTGGCTCAGGCAATTGCAGCAGGGGAAGTTCCAGAGACATTGCTCGACAAGCAGCTCTACACGCTCGACCTTGGCGCGCTGGTTGCTGGTTCACGGTATCGAGGAGATTTCGAGGAGCGGCTCAAGAAAGTCTTGAAAGAAATCAAGACCCGAGGCGACATCATTCTCTTCATTGATGAGATTCACACCTTGGTCGGCGCTGGTGCCGCTGAAGGTGCGATTGATGCAGCCTCGATTCTCAAGCCAATGTTGGCTCGTGGCGAGTTGCAGACCATTGGCGCCACAACTCTTGATGAGTATCGCAAGCACCTCGAAAAGGACGCAGCGCTTGAGCGGCGATTCCAAAAGGTTGTGGTTGAGGAGCCAAGTGTGGCTCACACCATTGAGATCCTGAAGGGTCTTCGCGAACGCTACGAAAACCACCACCGGGTCACCATCACCGACCAGGCGCTTGTCGCCGCGGCCAACCTGGCTGATCGCTACATTGCCGATCGGTTCTTGCCGGACAAAGCAATCGATCTGATCGACGAGGCCGGTTCACGGCTCCGCATTCGACGCATGCAGACACCTCCGGACTATCGCGAGATGGAAAACGAGATCGCTGAGGTGACTCGGAAGAAGAAGGAAGCAGTCGAGAAGCAAGACTTCGAAGCTGCTGGCGCTCTTCGTGACCGCGAGAAAGAACTGCTCAGCCAGAAAGACGAAAAGGATGCCGAAATGAAGGCCTCTGGCGTCGATCTGTTTGATGAGGTTGATGAGGAGTCAATCGCCGAGGTTCTCTCGATGTGGACTGGCATTCCGGTCTACAAGCTCACCGAGGAAGAGACCGCGAAGTTGCTCCGTATGGAGGACGAGCTTCACAAGCGAGTCATCGGCCAGCACGAGGCAATCAAAGCGGTCAGCCAAGCCATCCGACGAACTCGAGCAGGTCTGAAGGATCCAAAGCGGCCTTCGGGTTCGTTCATCTTCTTGGGCCCATCGGGCGTGGGCAAAACAGAGCTTGCCAAGACGCTTGCTGAGTTCTTGTTCGGCGAAGAGGAGTCCATGATCACGCTCGACATGAGCGAATACATGGAAAAGCACACAGTGTCACGCCTTGTTGGTTCTCCCCCCGGCTATGTCGGGTACGAAGAGGGCGGCCAATTGACCGAAGCGGTGCGTCGCAAGCCATTCTCGGTGGTGCTATTCGACGAGATCGAAAAGGCTCACCCTGATGTGTTCAACACCCTGCTCCAAATCTTGGAAGAGGGTCGACTGACCGATGCACAAGGCCGGTCAGTTGATTTCCGCAACACCGTGCTGATCATGACCTCCAACCTCGGCACGGCCGATCTTCGTAAGGCAGTGTTGGGCTTCTCCCAGAGTGGCGCTGCGGTGTCCTACGAGAAGATGAAGGAAAAGGTCAACGATGCGCTGAAGGTTCACTTCAGGCCAGAGTTCCTGAACCGAATTGATGAGACGATCGTGTTCTCTGAGCTGTCCAAGCCAGAAGTCACCCTGATAGTCGACTTCATGATCCACCGATTGGGAATTCAGCTTGCGGGCCAAGGCATGGGTATCGAGGTAACCGAGGGCGCCAAGCTGCTGCTTGCCGATCGCGGCTACGACCCAACGCTTGGTGCTCGGCCCCTTCGTCGGGCAATCCAGCGAAACATCGAGGATCCGCTGTCGGAGAAGCTGCTGTGGAAGGAATTCCGAGCCGGACAAATCATTCGTGTCGACGTTGCTCCTGACCCCGAGAAGGAAGGGGAGCAGATCTTCACCTTCGAAGGGCTGGAGGGATTCACTCCTCCCGAGATCGAGCTAGCACCAGCCACCGTTGGGGCGAGCGACTCGGCCCCACTCGGCGGGACTGCTGGGTTCGGCGAGGCAGCTGCCGACTAGCGGCACCGGCTCGCTGTTCATCTCAATACTTCAACAACGCTCGCTGGCCGACCACATAGTGGTCGGCCAGCACTGCATCTAGGCTATCGAGGTGCGGAAATGGTTGATGGTATTCATCGTGTTGCTCGCTTGTGTGGTGGCTGGCTGCAAATCCCAAGCGAGTGTGCTGATCGATGTTGCAGAACGCGGCAACGGAACGATCACCGTAGAAGTACGGCTCGATCAGGCGGCCGCAGCCGCCGTTGGGGATCTGAACAAACAACTCCGAGTGGCAGACCTACGCGACTCAGGATGGGTCGTAAAGATCGAGCAATCTCGCGATGGCGGAGCAACGCTGCGCGCCTCACATGAGTTTGGGTCCCCCAAGGAGCTTCAAGCGGTGTTGGATCGCGTTGGCTCGGGCGGCCTTCTCACCGAATGGTCGCTGGATCTCGAGCACGGATTCTTCGGAACCGATTATTCCATCAAGGGTGAGCTGCATCTCCGTGGTCCCCTCGACCAGTTCAGTGATTCTGAAGTGGCCACGCTGCTCGACGGGCTTGCCCTCGGGCGGACCGAGCAGGAGCTGAATGAGGCACTGGAGGCCAACCCTGAGGCCTTCACATTGCAGGTGCGGGTAGCACTCCCGGGCGAAATCCAACAGTCCGAGGGCTTTGCAGGCCAGGGCCGTGCTGGGGCGGGCGAGTCAGACCCCCAGGCCTCGCGGGCTGGGCTCGCTTCGACGCCAGCGATTCT
>DORQ01000213.1 GCA_003514205.1 Acidimicrobiaceae bacterium | reverse complement strand
CCTCTCCACCATTGGCACCGATAGTCGTGACTCCATCCTATCCTTATGCAGACCAAGGGCCTTTCGCCGCTGGCGGAGCAAATGGTGCGCAGGCACAGGCGATGTACGGTGGCTGAAGGGCGAAGAAAGTTGAACTGGTCGGAACTCGATGGCAGAGATGCACTAAACATGGTCTTGGTGGTGTTTGGCATCATCGCCATCCTGGCCGGGACGTCGAATTGGCTGGCGGTTGGTGCCTTGGCTCTCCCCGCTTCAGCTGTGATCTTGGCCAAATTATTCGGGAGATCACCTGGACGGAATCGTGGAGTGGAGGATGTTGGAGATTCCGACAGCGAGTTGCGCGAAGAATCCGAGTAATCGGTACCTCATGTCGACGGGACAGGCCGGCCTACTTCATGTTTTGCGCCGAACAACCTCTTGTCTGCCGGACAGCCGACTCATGCCCAGCCGTGATCGCCAGCGCGACCTTCCCGACGAAGTGACCACCAACTATTGAGCTGTGGGCCCCACGGGTCGGTATCGGGTTGGCGTGTGAGGCGTTCGGGGTTCTGCCACGAACGTGGCGCCACTATCAGCAGAAACAGCGCAGTGAGCTCGCCGCCCGGCCGTCACGCTCAACGGGTCAACCGCGCCGGGCGCACCCAGCAAACCCACAAGGGCTATCGTTTGAGTGAGCGTTTCAACACAGCAGCAGCTAACGGCGGCTGCTTGTCCTACCGGGTGGGAGTGCAAGATACCCTGATGAACGCTTACAATCCGTTCCACTACTTTGCGGACCATATCAACGTTAGATCGTCAAGTAACAAGAACTGCCTGAAGTGAGGGGCGGAACCCTGCTAGTGGGCCGCGATGGGGCGGCAGTCGAGTTGTGGGTCCTGATTGAGGCCTTTCTGGCGTTGGGGATGTGGTCGGAGGCACTGGGTATTCCGCGGCTCTTGTGGGCGATGTGGATAGGAGGAGCGTTCGCCCCATTGGCTCGAGGATTGCGCTCATCTGTGCGTATCTCGGATGGTTCGCTCCGAGAATTTGGCAGGCCTTCTGCAAAGCTCGTAAGCACCGAAGGGCTAGCCATAGAGCGAGATCGAGGTCAGCGTCTCGGCCGCACTAGGTATCTTCGGACGCTGGTGCTGCAGGATGGACGGCCCGTTTTCAAATCTCGGATCGGGCGCGACGGGTTGATCGTGAAGGGGTCCCTTGTCGAACCAGGCGCTTCAAGGTAGGCCGCAGCAATAACTTCGTTCTGTTGCGACTTCGCTGACCGTTTACGCAAAGTTGACATGTCGGCTGGGACGAACCCGTACACAGCAGGGTTTGTGTTCGACGCTCACGGCAACGTGACCACGAGCGGGAACCAGACGTTGGTGTTCGACGGCGCCAACCGTCACGTGTCCTCAACCGCTGCGGGAACAACGGTCACCTACGTTCGCGACGCAAGCAACCGTATTGTGTCTCGTGCGGTGAACCTTGACTACGGGTGGCACGGCACCGCCCAGCGAGGCCTCGACCACGAAACCCGCATAACAACCGGACCACTCAAAGGGATCCCCTCAGGACAATGGAAAGAAGTGTTGGGATGGATGATGCCTTTTCGCTGCACGAAGTGAGATCTCCGATCGTTGCCGTCATCGTTTCGGTGACCCTGGGCTACTGGATATTGCTGGGTCGGGTATTTGCCCTCTTCTCGAGATTTACGTTCCGGGAGTGGCCCCTGGATAAGTGGCGCTGTTTGCTTCCTAGTTATGGTGTCACTCTCAATCTTGTTCGTGGCGTTCCTTCCAGTTCGGCTTGCTGATGGGACGTGGACGAAGTGTCGTCGGTCGCTGATTAGGCGGTTCCCGCTTCGGCGCCTGCCCGGGTGGTACGACTACTACCAGAAGGTCGATGGTCATTGGACCCGAGCGCGACTTCGGTCCAAGCAAGCGAACACCAAGCAATAAGGCCAATCCGAAGGGTGGCCTCATTTGGCGAAGTCTTCTGATTCGCTCTCAGGGGAATTCTGAGGGTGACCGTGTTGGCCTTAACCGGGGCTGCGGCCAGCACAATCATGGCGATCGTCAGTGTTGGAGTGAGCTACGAGGGCTATCGTTTGAGTGAGCGTTTCAACACAGCAGCAGCTAGCGGGGGCTGGTGATTGCCACTTTTCTTCGAAAAGGCACCGGCGTCATTCGCCGGAGATCATTGGCAAATCTGCAGCAGTCCCGCTTGAAGGATTGGTTTCGTTGCCGATTGGTTCATCAGTAGTGGTCAGTAGTGTGATGACGCGCAACCCTGGTGTTCGTGCTTGAAGGAGAAGATGTGGCGCTCCGTGCCTTTACAGATCAAGAAGCCCCATTGGCAGCTCAGCTTGTCGCGCTTAAGGCGGCCGCAGGAAGCCATTCCCCGAGCTTGTTGACCATCCGCGAGGAATTGCCCGATCTCGAGATCACGGTGGATGCCTGCTTTATCTCGAACCCCTACGCGACGCAGCTGTTCCTCGACTACCTCAAAGCGGAGTTGCTCGATACGGGTGCAATTCGCGACGTTTTGGAGTTCTACCCCTCGCAGAATCAGGTGATCGCTGCCTACATTGCTGGGCACCTGGGCATCGACACCGAATCGGTCTTTGTGGGCAATGGTGCCATTGAGATCATCCAAGCGGTGATCCACTCCTATGCCTCCACACGCATCATGGTCACCCTCCCGACCTTCTCCTCGTACTACGAGTTCGCGGCAGGGCATGCGGAGGTTGTGTACTTCCACTTAGAGAAGGAGCGCGAGTTCAGGCTCGATCCTGAGGAGTACCTCGCGGCAGTGCGCGAGCTTCAACCGGATGTGGTGACGCTCATCAATCCCAACAACCCTGACGGCTCCTACATCCCCTTCGACGATATCCAAGCGATCCTCGCAGGGCTCCCCGAACATGTGACGGCGATCGTGGACGAGAGCTTCATTCACTTCGCATTCGAGGACCTCAATCTCGACATTCGCTCCATCATTGGGGAATGCCAGAGGTACCCAAATCTGGTTGTGGTGAAATCCATGTCCAAGGACTTCGGAATCGCTGGAATTCGCGCAGGGTATGCAGTGATGTCGCCTGACCGGATCAAGCAGCTGCTTGCGAGTGGATATCTCTGGAACTCGAATGGGCTTGCTGAGTATTTCTTCCGGTTGTATTGCCGGGAGGATTTCCTGCAGAAGTACGACATTGTTCGCAAGCAGTACATTCTCGAAACCCAGCTCTTCTATCGACAGCTGGAGAAGGTTCCTGGAATCAAGACCTATCCGTCGATGGCCAACTTCGCGCTGGTGGAGATTCTCGACGGTGTCTCTGCTGACGACCTCATGCAACACATGCTGGTTCGACACGGTGTCTATGTCCGAACCTGCAGCGACAAGGTTGGCCTCGAGGGGCACTTCCTCAGAATTGCTTCGCGGGGACTTCGGGAAAACCAGCTCATCATCGACGCGCTGAATGATGTTCTCAGTAGCGCTGAGTAGCCGCTCGGCGAAATGATGGGCAGACTGCTGGAATGAAGAGGACTCTACGTGTGGCACTGGGGCGTCTCTCGCTCCTGATGGTGGGCGTGCAAGTTCGTCTGTTGGCCCGTCGGGTGGGTAGCGCTGGTGTCCTCGTTCTCGATATCGACAACACACTCGCAGATACGTGGCCCTCGCTCCTCCCAGGAGTTGATCCCAAGGATCGATTGGCGCGTTTGGAGCCCCTCCCAGGGATGCACGCTGCAACGGTGGGGCGTGCTGGCGATCGGCCGGTGGTGTACCTGTCACACCGTTTTCTCTGGCAGGCGCCCGTTACCTGGACGTGGCTGCGTCGGCAGGGCTATCCAGTTCGGATGCACTCTCTGATGCTGGTTCCAACGGCAGCCGACAAACTCAAACCGCTCGGTTCGCTTGCCGCTCTCGGCCCCGTTGAATACTGGGACGACCTGAGCTTCGGTCACGAGCACGGCGAAGTGCAGTTCTACCAGGAACTCATTGACCAAGTCAGGGCCATGCCCATTGCCTTTCACGATTTCCAGGCGATTAGCGATACGGTGGACGCCGCACGAGGATCGGAAGAGTAGGCAATGTCTGTCGCGTCGAAAATCAAAAAGCGCTCGTCGCTCTTCATGGAAATTCTGCGTCAAACGCCGTATCGCAGAATCCTTCGGCAGATTGATCGCAACAGCGACACCATTGTGTGGTTGCATCACAGATACCCTGATTCCTGGCTGAAGTTTCTTGCCACGGGCGACTCGATACTGAAAGACGTTGCCCTCCTGGCGGCCGTGGCCGACGCGGGGATCAAGTTTCGAATTGTGAGCGGTCCCTCCATAGGACCAGTCACCAATTCCACCATCATCTACTCCATCGACCGATTCAACCCCGCCGGTGTTGTGAACTACTCGGCTGGTCTCGTGGCGGCACTGCGGGAGCTGGAATCGCAGGGCAACACGCTGTATCCCTCGGCCGACGAGGCTGAGTATTGGGAAAACAAGGCGTTCATGCATCGGCAATTCGATGCACTCGGGATTCATGCACCCAAGACGGTCCTGCTGGAGCGCGGCGAGGCGGCTGAACCGCTGATCGCAGCCGCCGGTCTGGCGTTCCCATTGCTGGTCAAGGAGCCGCACAGCTGCAACTCTGCAGGCCTGCACACCGTCGACTCATTCGCTGAACTGGAAGCCTTGCGAACTCGTCTCGAATCCACCGGTCAGAAGGTGCTGATCGTGCAGGAGATTCTTGACATGCGTCGCGATCTCCGGGCCACTGTCATCGGCGGCGAGGTGGTCCATCACTACTTCCGAATCAACACCACCGATACCTGGATGCCAACGACCACTCGGCGAGGAAGCCAGGTGGACTTCGTCACCTTCCCCGAGCAATGGCGCGGAACCATTACGGGCGCCATGGAGGCCATGGGGATGCGAAATGGCGCGTTCGACATCTGCTGGGACGGCGACGACTTGACGAATGAGCCGTATTTCCTTGAGGTCAGCCCGGCGTATACCCCAAATCCTGCCCCACCCGCTTCCCTGGACGGACAGCCGTATGCGGATTTCAAGGCCCGACTGGTCGGTGATGATTCATTCGCCCGAGCCTTCGTGAGCCTGGTGTTTGAGCTGCATGAGCTTGTTGTCAAGGCTTGGGGAATCGGGAATTCTCGCTCCAACAATTAGAGTCCTCAGCTCATGATTACTGTTGCTGGCCTCACCAAGGCCCATGGGCCGAGAACGCTGTTCCGAGAAGTCACCTTTCGACTGCTGCCGGGACGAAGGATCGCGCTCATTGGCGGCAACGGTGTTGGCAAGACCACGCTGCTCGAAATTGTGGTTGGCGTGCAGTTCGCTGACGCCGGTGAAGTTCACCGACCGAAAGACCTTCGCGTTGGCTACCTTCCGCAGGAATTGACCGAATCCCATGCCGGCACGGTGCTTGATGAGGTGATGTCGGGAGCGGACCATATTCGCTCGATCGGTGTGAAACTCGACCAACTCATGGCCGATATTGCAACCACCACTGGAGCGGAACACGATCGAGTGTTGAACCAGTACGGCGAGCTGCAATCGCGGTACGAACAGCTCGGCGGATACTCGCTTGAATCAGATGCCCGCAAGATTCTCGCGGGATTGGGATTCCGCGAAAGCGATGCCGATCGACCGTTTTCGGAGCTCTCTGGCGGTTGGCAAATGCGGGCCGCACTCGCACGACTGATGCTCGCGAAGCCAGATGTTCTCGTGCTTGACGAACCAACCAACCACCTTGATACCGACTCGATTTCCTGGCTCGAGAATCAACTCGCCAACTATCCGGGAGCGATTCTCTTTGTGAGCCACGATCGCGACTTCATCGATGCCGTCGCTGAGCGTGTCGTTGAGGTCGCAGGCGGTACTGCAACCGAATACGTAGGCGGGTTTGCTGAGTTTGTGGTGCAGCGCGAGGAGCGGCTTGCTTCGGTGTTAGCCCAAGCAGCGCAGCAGAAGCGTGAGATGGACAAGGTTGAGCAGTTCATCGAACGATTCCGCTACAAGGCAACCAAAGCGCGCCAGGTGCAGAGCAGAATCAAGACGCTTGAAAAGCTGGAGAAGATTGCAGTTCCAGACCAGAAGGCGATCGTTGCAAAGTTCTCCTTTCCGGAGCCTCGCCGGAGCTCCAGAGTTGTGGTCGAGATCGACGACGTCACCGTCGGCTACGACGGGATACCGATTCTCAGTGGCGTGAATCTCGTGGTGGAACGGGGACAGAAGCTCTCACTTGTGGGGCCGAACGGTGCTGGAAAGTCCACCTTGCTCAAGCTACTGCTGGGCGATTTGACGCCACTGTCAGGGACCGTGACGATCGGAAACCAAGTAGACGTCGCCTATTTCGCGCAGCATCAGGTAGAGGCGCTCGACCTCACAAAGACAGTCGCAATGGAGTTCAGCGCGAGGGTGGGCGGCGACCAACCAAAGACCAGGAA
>DORQ01000218.1 GCA_003514205.1 Acidimicrobiaceae bacterium | reverse complement strand
CCCCGCGGTCGCTCCGGCCGCCCCCGCGCCGGCTCCCGCCCCGACCGAACGGCCCCAGGAGAGTCGATCGATCTTCGATGCGTTGTCAGCCGTGCCGGACATGCAGTCCTCGCCCGTGCATTTCGATGATCCTCCAATCCCGGCACCTCGTCAGCAGCAGCCTCCAGCTGAGCCGCCAGAGCGCAGGTCCGACCGGCCGGAATCGGGGCCTCAGCGACCTCGCCGGGACGAGCCAGATCAGATTATTCGTGCGCAGCGGCCTCAGCCCGAGGTATCCGGGTCGTCGCATGCCGTCCCTGAGACGCCGGACGAAGGTGAATCCGGACGGAGGCAGCTGACGACACGCGAGAACGGCCCATTCAACATTGAGGATGAGTTCGAGTTTTAGGCGGTCGCCCGCCGTGCAGCTCGCGCACGGGCGAACAACCTGAACTAGTGGCAGCCCATGGCGGTGCGGCGGGCCCAGGTAGGGGCCTGTCGCCACTAGGGTTGCACCATGGCAGATGGACTTGACCTTGAGGCGATGATTGCAAGATTCCGAGCGCGTGCCGAGGCCGTGCGGAAGCGCCAGATCCCGCCAGTTGAAGGAGAAGCACGGCAGGCCTTTGTTGCTCAGTCCCGATTGGATTTCCAAGACTTCGCCATGTTGGCCGATGCGGAGGCAACCCTTGAAGACGGAGTGGTGACGCTGAAGATCGACCTGCGCCCGCCAGCGCAGTAGTGCCGACAATGGATGCAATCGAGCTCACACTGAGCGCGATTGATGCTGCCAACGCACAGGACCCTCGACTCGTTCTCTACGAGGGCGAGGAGGTTCCCCAAGAACTCCTTCATGCGCAACGAATGAGCTCGTGGCTGGCAGTGCGCCAACCGCAAGCCTCCGCGGCACAACAGATCGCTGCCCGCGCTCATCACCTGCAACGTTGGCTCACGCCTCGCTCACACTTCCCAGAAGGGCGCGCTGGCTATCTTCGGTGGCGCAGCGCAGCCCGCGAGCGGCACGCAGTACTTCTTGGCGAGATTGCTGCCAGCTCCGGCCTGGACGCAGAAACAATTGCCCGATCTCAGGCGATCCTCAGAAAGGCCGATCTCGCCAACGACCCTGAAGTGGCGGTCCACGAGGACTGCCTGTGCTTGGTGTTCTTTGAACTGCAGGCGAAGGAATTGGCGGGAAATCTCGGAGCCACTACCGAGTCTGTGGTGCGCAAGACGCTGAAGAAGATGACCCCACAAGGCCATCAGCTCCTCACAACGAGCGTGCTCATTCCGGTCGACATTCGCTCGCTCGTTGCTGAACTACTTCAACAAATGGCAACGGCAGAGGCTTCGGGAGCCTAACTCTGTTTGTAGATACTGGTTTTGGTGTTGGCCATCACTGAACGGATCAGCGGCTCGAAGTGCTCCAGTGGCTTGGTTGGGTAGCCGGGATCGAAAGCCGTCTGGTCGTACTCTGCGCAGAACTCAGCGGTGAAGTCGAACCATGGATGGCCGCGAAACTGCTCTCGCATATCTCTGTCGAGTCCCAGATGGTGGAAGAAGTAGTAACCCTGGAAGATTCCGTGGTTTGCGACCATCCAGTGATGTTGTTCAGAAACGAACGGGCGAATAATCGCCGCGGCGATGTCTGCGTGGTTCGCAGGTCCGAGCGTGTCGCCGATATCGTGCATGAGAGCACAGAACACGTACTCGTCGTCGCGATTGGCAGCTTCTGCACGGGTGGCGGTCTGTAGGGAATGCGTCAGACGGTCAACTGCGAATCCGCCAAAGTCGCCATCGAGTAACCGAAGGTGGGCCACGACTCGGTCCGGCAGGCCGAGGAATGAATGGATGGAGCTCTCCGCCACACATCGCCAATCCTCGGCGGTCCCTTCAGTCATCGCTGTGAAGGTTGCGAGCTGCTGCCGATCGGTGTCAGCCATGAACACTCTCCTCTAGTAAGCGGTCACAAGACCTGCGTGGGAGTCTAGAAGGTCGGGGACGCCGACGGACTAGCCTGAGGCGGTGATGAACTGGTCAGATCCCAAGTATGTGAGCTTCTCGACGTTTCGTAAGGATGGCTCAACCTCCTCCACCCCCGTCTGGTGGGCCCGGCTCGAGGACGGAAGCTTTGCGTTTACCACCGATCCAACTTCGTGGAAGGTCCGACGACTTCGCAACAATCCTGCAGTCGAAGTCCGGCCATGCACGATGAAGGGTGTTGTGGCACCGGATGCCCCTGTTGCACGGGGGACTGCCTCCGTTGTGAGCGGCGGCCCGGAATACGCATCGGTGGTAAAGGCGTTGAAGAAGCGCTACGGGTTGATGGTCACCATGATTGAGTTCGGCGGCGCCATCAAGCAACTAGTGAAGCGGAATCCCAATCCCGATTGCGCCATCATCGTGCATCTCAGCGACTAACTCAGGTGACGACTACTGTCCAGGAAGCAGCGGGCGTTGCGTTGAGCGAGCCCGACTTGCGCGCGAAAGCAGAATTGGTCAGTTCAGTTGTCGCGGATTGGTCGCAGGGGCGGCTCCGCAACGGAGTTGCGGCGACCTTGGTAGATGTCGACCGGCCTGGGCGTCCGAACCCGCCACAGCTTGTCGGGCAACGCGAGCTACCGAAACGCAGCTACGGGACACCCCACGGGCGCGCGGCGGTGCTGCACTCAGTTGCCCATATTGAGGCGAATGCGATCAACCTGGCACTCGATGCTGTGCATCGATTTGGCGAGATGCCTCCGGAGTTCGTCTCAGACTGGCTCGGTGTTGCCGCGGATGAGGTTCGTCACTTTCAGATGCTCACTGCTCGGCTGGCCGAGTACGGCATGGAATACGGTGACCTTCCCGCCCACGATGGGCTCTGGGCGATGGCTCGGGATACCTCAACTGACCTGGTCGCTCGAATGGCGTTGGTGCCGCGGTATCTCGAAGCTCGCGGACTTGATGCTGGCCCGCCGATGATCGCGGCGTTCAACCGATGCGGTGACCCTCAGAGCGCGTCATTGATTGAGGTGATTACTGCTGAGGAGGTTCCTCACGTGAGTGCCGGCGACCGGTGGTTTCGATGGGCCTGCCAGGCGCGCGAGATTGAGCCTGAGTCGGCGTTTCTCGATCTGCTCAGCTCTCGCGGACTATGGCTTGCTCCTCCGGTCAATTCGGCGGCCCGGCACACCTCCGGGTTCGGGGCTGAGGAGCTTGCCAACTTGGCCTCAGTGCTGGGCGAGGGAACGCGTTCTCGTTCGAATCGAATCGCTCGCTAGATCGAGGCGAGCCCGAAGCGAGCCCGAAGCACGCGCAGGACCGAATTGGGTGCGGCGGACGTTAACCCTCAGTGTTGAGTTGGATCAACGAGAAGACTTCGTTGAGCGGGCCGCAGACAGTCACGAAGGTCCCAGCCTCACCAGCAGTTTGTGGGCCGAACATGACCTGGCCACCAGCCTGGTTCAGTGCGTCAATGCTGTCGTTGAGGTCGGCGACCGCGAAATAGACACCCCAATTTGGTGGAACCTCCGCGGGCATCATCTCAGGCATGGCCATGAGACCGCCGATCGAGACGCCGTTCAGCTGAAACTCCTGGTAGTCGCCAGGCTCGCCCAGCGTCCATCCGAATACTGCGGGATAAAAGCGCCTCGCCTCGTCGAGGTCGCGGGTCATGAGCTCTGCCCAGCAGAGGCTTCCGGGTTCGTCGGTGAGTTGTGCTCCGCAGTGGTCTCCGCTCTGCCACAACGAGAATGCGGCGCCAGAGGGATCTGCACAGACCGCCATGTGGCCAGCGTCCATGACCTGCATTGCGGGGACGATGATGGCTCCGCCATGGTCGAGCACTCTGGCTACGGTGTCGTTGATATCGTCAGTTGCGAAATAGGTAGCCCACCACACACCTGGCATGTGAGCCGGTCCATACCCAGCGACGTTGTGACCATTGAGCTGGAAGAACCCATACCCTCCGCTCTCCTCCTGGTTGGGAGCTTCGGAGGTTTCCCACCCGAATAGCTGGCAGTAGAAGGCTGTTGTTGCTGGGAGATCGGTGCTTCCGATGTCTGCCCAGCTCAGAGAACCATGCGCGTGAGAAGTGTGCAACGTCATGGCAGAACGGTATCTCCCGGGCGGGCCCCTGGGAAGCGGTTCGGGTCCATTGTGGACTTGGACTGGTCTGACATATGGTGAGGTGTATCAAGAAATACTTCTTTGCGGTGCATGAAGGTAGAACTATGAGATATCTCAACGCGAGGGTGGAACCCAAGTCGAGGAGTGTGCGCGAGGTAGCGAGATCTCGATCTGCTGGGGCGCATCTGCGTGCGATGACAACGCTGCTGCTCTGCGCAGCACTGGCTGGCTGTGTGCCAGCTCCCGCGGACCCGAATCTCCAAATCGAGGGCTGGGACGATGGGCTCCCCAATTGTGCCGGGCTGGTTGGTTTGTTTGCACGGCTCTACATCGGCGGACCAATTCAACCCGCCCGGCCGATGGACGAACGATTCACCACTGCCCCCGTTGGATCATGGTGCAACTCGAACATTGGCTACAGCACGGAAACCTACGGCCCAGACGGGGTTACCCTGTCCATTCCCCGAACGGACGACGGCCCATTTCACAACAACGCTGAGATCATCGCTGAACCAGCGTTTGTGCCCGGAATGACCATGACGTATCAGATCGATGGATTCGATTGGCGGAGCCTCAACGGCTCTTTCGGGTTCGGTGCATCAAACCGAACGATCGATTACCCGAATCTTGAAATCGCGTGGTTCATGCGAAACGACACCACAGGTCCAGAAGGCGCTGCCTCTCAGGATCTCGCGCCGCTGTTCCACCTCCTCGGCACGGAGTTTCCTCGTGGGTTCTTCCTCATGGTGAAACGCGAGGGCGAGATTGTCCCACGATTCAGGCAGATCGATCCCGAACTCCTGTCAGGGAGCCATTCGTACTCGGTGCGGTTGCACACCAATCGCGTCGACTTCCTCGTCGACGGAGAGTTACTCGAGACCTTTG
>DORQ01000353.1:7372-8308 GCA_003514205.1 Acidimicrobiaceae bacterium | reverse complement strand
TGTCGAGAAACCGATTTGAAAGGAAGCGTCAGGGATGACCAACCAACCGACGATGAAGCCAAACGCATTCCCGTCGCTCGCCAGTACGATACATACAGGCGAAACGCGCGATGAGGAGATCCCCCGAGTGGTGACTGAACCGGTCTTCGAGACCACCGGGCTGAGCGTCCTCTATTCAGGTTTTCGCGCCGTCAAAGACGTTGACCTCACCATCCGAAGGGGAGAAATCACCGCATTCATTGGTTCCTCGGGTTGTGGGAAATCCACCATTCTTCGATGCTTCAACCGGATGAACGACCTTATCGAGGGTGCTGCGGTTGAAGGGCAGTTGTCGTATCGGGGCGTGAACCTCTACGACCCAGCGGTGAACCCAGTTGAGGTTCGCCGACGAGTCGGAATGGTCTTCCAAAAGCCGAACCCATTCCCAAAATCCATCTTCGAGAACGTTGCCTATGGCCCCAAGCTTCAAGGCGCCAAGAAACCCGAACTTGCTGAGATTGTTGAACGCTCCTTACGTAAGGCAGCACTGTGGGATGAGGTCAAGGATCGACTCAACGAGTCAGCAATGGGCATGTCAGGCGGCCAGCAGCAGCGACTCTGCATCGCCCGAGCAATTGCCTCGGACCCAGAGGTGCTCCTGATGGACGAGCCGTGCTCAGCCCTCGATCCCATCGCCACTGCGAGGATCGAAGACCTCATGCGCGAGCTACGTGATGAATACACGATCGTGATCGTCACCCACAACATGCAGCAGGCCGCCAGGGTATCTGACATGACTGCCTACTTCGGCGTTGAGGTCAGCGAGGAGGATGATCGTCGAACCGGCATGCTGGTGGAGTACAACCGGACGGAGAAGATGTTCTCAAATCCCGAGGATCAACGCACCGAGAACTACATCACTGGTCGTTTCGGCTGAACTGCCATCAGGTCGGGATG
>DORQ01000353.1:2938-7146 GCA_003514205.1 Acidimicrobiaceae bacterium | reverse complement strand
TCCAGCTAGATCGATCGGTTTTCATCGGCCCAGTAGGGCTCGCGAAGGGTACGTTTGAGCAGCTTCCCAGCCTCGCTCCGTGGCAATTCCTCAAGAACCAGGAACTCCTTGGGGCATTTGTAGCCAGCAATCAAAGCCCTGCAATGCGCCACAAGCGCACTCTCCAGAGACTCATCCCAGCTCCACTCCTCACGCAGTTGGATCGCTGCCAGGGTCCGTTCTCCCATTTCAAAGTCCGGGATCCCAAACACAGCGACATCAGCCACTGCAGGATGCTCCATCAAGGTTGCCTCGATCTCCGCGGGATAGATGTTCACACCACCAGACACAATCATGTCGATCTTGCGATCGGAAAGAAACAGGTAGCCATCAGCGTCGAAGTAGCCAATGTCGCCGAGCGTTCCAAAGCCATCGGCCCGGTGGGCGGAGACTGTCTTGTCAGGCGCGTTGTGGTACTCGAAATCACTTCCCATCTTGTTGCGGAAGTAGAGGTCGCCGGCAACACCAGGAGGGCACAGGTCGCCATCGGGACCCACTGCCACAATTTCCATCATCTCGGTGGGTCGGCCCACACTCCCGGGACGATCCAGCCAATCGGCTGCAGCGATGATGGCAATGAACCCTCCTTCGGTTCCGCCGTAGTACTCAGTCACAACAGGACCGAGCCACTCAATCATTGCTCGCTTCACCGAGGGGGCACAGGGCGCAGCGCCATGGAGCACCGCGTGGAGATGGGCGCCCCTGAACGCTTCCCGCACCTGCGGATTGAGATCGAGCAACCGCACCATCTGTGTGGGAACTAGGTGCAGGTTGGTAACAGCATTCTCGTCAACCAACTGCAGGAGCTCAGCTGCGTCGAAGCGATGTTGGAGCACCAAGGAAGCGCCACATCCCAGAGCGAAGAACGCGAAGGCCCATTGGGCGGAGTGGTACAACGGACCGCAGATTCCCTGCACTGGATCGTTCTGAGGAAGGTCAAGCACTGAACGCATCGAGTGAGCAATCAGGGTGAACACCTCAGGAGGGCCACCGATCGAACTTAACGCTGAGCGCACGCCCTTTGGCCGGCCGGTGGTGCCCGAGGTATAGAACATCGGACCACCGCGCACCTGGCCTTCAGGCTCAGTCGGGTTGGCTGCCTCCACAAACTCTTGGTATCCGCCAAAGGGTCCGTCGATCTCCCCGCCATCTTCGATACACAGGCAGACCGACAACCGGCTCGCTATCTCCGGCACCGCGGCTATTGCTTCGGCCGCAACCGAGCGATATTGCTCGCCGACAATGCATGCCGACGCGGCGGCGTCTGTGAGCACGTAGGCGAGCTCATCTGCTGTCCAATGCCAGTTCACCGGCACGAGGAGGAATCCACCGTGAATCGCCGCAAGCGAGCACTCGACGAATTCAACTTGGTTGCCGATCATGACGACTAGCGAGTCTCCCTCAGCGAGTCCCGAAGCTCGAAGCCCGTTGACGAGCCGATTCACCCTGTCGTTCAGTGCTGACCACGATGTCGATCCGCTTGCATCGACTACAGCAACCGCTTCGGGTGATTCGTTCGCCGCATCATTGAGGAGAGCAACCACTCAGCGACCGCTCGCGACGAAGTTGCCATGGAATCCAAATGGAACTCGCTGCGGAAGCACCACTTCAGCGGCAGTTTCAAGCGTTGCGGCGTCGAGCACCACGAGTCGCGATTGTTTCGTGCTTCGATTCGTGACGAAGTTGAGCAGCCAGCCGCCGTCCTCATCAGTGGCTCGATCGGGATCGACTGCAAACACAGCCTCTCCGCAGACATGGTCGGGACCGTACACATGTGTCTCCGTTCGCCCGGTGCTGAGGTCGTGTTTGGTCACGCCGTCGAACTCGACCTCATCGCTGCCCCAGCGGCGGGTATGGCCGACGTACCCATACCGATGTGCAAGCCCCGCATAGTTGTCGTTGATCCTCGGGAAGTCGCCTGCCTCATCAGCGAGTGGCTCATCGGAGACGGTGCCGTTCGCCAGATCGATCGTCCATCGATGCAGCATCGGCTCGATGATTTCCAGGCTTGGATTCTCTGAGAAGTCAACATTGAGTTTGGGAGCCCTGCACCCAGTCGCGATTACTGAATCGCCTTCGTCATGGGCATTGAGGAAATGGAACACCCAGAATGGATCGACCTCAATCCACTGCACCGCGTCACCCGGAGCGCCCCGCTCCAGTACGCCGATCCGCGTGCCCCGTTCAGGCTCCCACCGAATCCCGTTGCCGCCCTGCAACATCGCAGGAACGTCAAAGACTGCCGGCAAGTCGAAAATGATGACTCGAGAATCCGTCACGATGAAGTCGTGCATCATCACAGGACCCAGGAGTTCGACCTCGGTACTCCACGTCAGATTCCCTGCCGCGTCTGTGCTGTGAACTCGGAGATATGGGGGAAAGGGACCATAGCCAAAGAAGATCATCTCACCCGTGCGAGGGTCGAACTTCGGATGCGCTGTCATTGCGCCTTCGAGCTTCCCCCCAAATGAATACTCTCCAACTGTGGCCAGGTTGGCCGCGAGCTCGATCGGAGGACAGGCTTCCATGAGCGCGAGGATCTTGCCTGCGTGAGATACGACATTGGTGTTTGCAGTGTTCTTCATCATCCCGTATTCCGACGCGATCTCCGCCGGAGGGATGATGAATTCAGAGAGGCCGCCATATACGGACTTGCGTGCTGCTTGCTCTGCCGCGAGACCCCGGCTCCGCACCCACCGGTTCCGGTAGCTTGCGCCGCCCTCGCCGTCGAAACTCACGCCGTGAACCATGCCATCTCCATCGAAGATGTGATAGCGGGAGATCGGCGTGAAGAGCGGGTTCGGTCCATTTCTGAGATAAGTGCCACACAACGAACTCGGAAGGTTCCCAATCACCTCAAGTGAGGGAGCACTCAGTTCCTCGCGCACCGGAGCGTAGAGCCCATCGAGCCAGTGGGTCGTGGGCTCGACACCTTCGCCATGTATCGGAGTTTGTTCTTCGAGATCTGCTGGAGCGGCCATGGCGAAACGCTACCAGTTCAGCAATCGCGGTGAACAGTGTTCAATTGGCTGAATTCCGCTGTGAAGTACAGTCTCAGCAATGAGCGCTCCCTCCGAAACAAGCCCTCAGCGCCTTCCTCCGCTGTCCAGAGAAGGCATCGTTTCGGCCGCAAGTGATCTCATCTCCCAGAATGGCCATGAACAGCTCTCACTCCGAAAGCTTGCTCATCAGCTCGGCGTCACGGCGCCAGCGCTCTATGCCCATGTTACTGACAAGCAAGACCTTCTCAGTTCGGTAGCAGAGCTTCAGTTCGCAGCACTGATGACCCGGTTTGAAGCTGTGGGCGTACTTGTTGAAGACTCGAACCCGCTCGAGCGGCTCAGGGCCCTGGGAAATGCCTACGTTGCGCATGCGACTGCAAACCCGAATCTCTTCCGGGTGATGTTCCTCTTTCCACCTGTCCTCGGCGCCAATAGCGAACCCGGAATCACGACCTCAAGCTCCTCCAGTGAGGTCTTCGGAGTCGCTGCTGCCTCGGTTGAAGCCGCAATTGAGGCAGGCCTTCTCCGAGAGATCGATCCACTGGTGGCCGCGCTCGCGTTATGGAGCGCCGCTCACGGCATTGCTTCGGTGCTTCAGATGGGCTTTGGCTTCGATGAAGACTTCCAACAGGCACTTGCAGACTCAGCCATTGAAATCTCCATCTCGGGGTTGCAGCGGCGATAGCGCTATGCGTCCTCCTCCGGGCGAACCTCGACGGTTCCGACAAAGGAGGGCAACACATCGACCTTGTAGGTGTACACCCCTTCATCGAAGCTGTGGGTCACCTCCTTGCCCGGCTCGGCAGTCTCTTCAAACACTGTTGATCCATCTGCTGCGAGCACTGTCACCAACGATGCGACCTTGCCCTCGTTGTGCCACCGCACAGGTGTCGAGGGAACGATCGTGACGTAACCGAGGCACAGGTGGCTCGAATCAAAGCGAACCTCCGCCTCTTCTGGAGTCAACAGCTCGCCAGGTTGATGCATCGCGCAGGCAGCACCCACAGGATCCGTCTTGGGTTGGGTCGCTGATGGGCGCACCTCCACCACCTCACGATCGTTGCCAGTCAGGATGATCCACGACGTGACCAAGGCAAGAGCGAGTACCGAAAAGGCCACCAGATAGGCCGCCCGGGAGGGAGAGGAACGCTGAGCCGGTTCAGGTAC
>DORQ01000353.1:0-2659 GCA_003514205.1 Acidimicrobiaceae bacterium | reverse complement strand
GAGAATCCTTCTAGCGTCAAGAGTCGACTGCGCCCAGGATGAGCGGAGATCTTGACGTGGCGTTCGATTCCAACCACTGCCGCTCCCGCTGCCTCGGCCGAAGCCATACCAGTTGGGGAGTCCTCGAAAGCGACGCAACGCGAAATCTCCACGCCGAGAAGCGAGGCAGCAGTGAGGTACGGCTCGGGATGCGGCTTACCGTTGTGCACTTCATCACCGGCGACCACAACTTCAAACACCCCAGGGGGTGCGGTGGCGATGATCTGGTCGGCCATGTTCCGGTAGCTCATAGTGACGAGTGCGCAACGGACACCGGATTCCCGCAAAACGGCGAGGAACTCCAACGCTCCCGGTTGCCACGGAACACCCTGCGAGAGCGTCGAGAGAACCTCGGCAATCAGGTGATCAATGATCGCTTCATCGGTACCAACGACACCCTTGGAACGAAGGTACTCCGCGCAGTGTGGAAGGGCAGTCCCAACCATGGCGAGGTCATCGGCCTCGTTCCACTGAGCCCCAAAGCGGTTCGCAAGTTTCGATTCAGCGACTATCCATGCCGGTTCGGTGTCAACCAAGGTTCCGTCGAGGTCCCACAGGACGGCTTGGGGTAGACCACCGACCTGACTCACAACACCCACCTGACTCACAACACCCACGGAACAGGAACGTCATCGGGACGAAGGAGCGCATCGGTGCCGCCATCGGCAAACAGGACCGAGCCACAAAGAAACCGCGCCTCGGGGCTCAACAGGAATTCGACTACTGCTGCAAGCTGGTCGGGGCTCGCAGGCCCGCCAACCGGGACAGGAACTGCATCAATATGCTCGCCAAGAAATGAGTCATCTCGACACGCTTGGAGCATTGGGGTTTCAACTACGCCTGGCGCCACGACATTCAGATTGATTCCGCTTCCAGCCCAGCTGGGCTTCGTTGCGTGCCGTCTCGCCCACCATGCCACCGCTGTCTTGGTGGCGGGATACGCGACCAAAGGACCAAGGGTGTCACCCAACGCTCTCGCAGCAACCTCATCGTCGGCAAGGCAGCTTTGGATGAGCTCGGCCGGAATGCCCGGCTGAATCGTGGTTGAGTTTGAACTCACCACCACAGCCGCGGCCGGGGCTCCTCGTTCACAGAGCGGGCGGAGTCCTTCGAGGATCCGAACTGTGCCGAAGTAATTGGTTGACACGAGATCGCTCCCTGGGAGGCCAGTCAGGCCTGCGATGCCAGCGAACGTCACGATTCCGTGAATTCCTCCCTCTGCGATCTCCCTCACCGCAGACATCGCAACTTCTCGTCCATCGCTCGAGGAGAGATCCGCAATGACCTCAGCGTCTCGAAGGTCGATCCCAATCACCCGCGCTCCACCCCGCCGCAAACGCTGCACCGTTGCCGCGCCCATTCCTGAAGCAGAGCCCGTGATCACGATTGTTCGTTGCGAACTCATCTGAAGTTCATGCCTTTCATGTCGGTGTAACGAGAACACAGTGTGTTCCCGAATAGATTGTTGGCAGGCACTTGTTGCAATGCACACACAGGCCTGAGTTTCGAGAACCGCTGGCGTAGTGCGCAATTAGATCCGGCTCACGCAGCAGGGCCCGGGCCATTGCCACGAACTCGAACCCCTCATCCATCGCCGTCTCAATTGACGCGCGATCATTGATCCCGCCAAGAAGAACCAGGGGCATATCGAGTGCGGCTCGAAACTGTCGAGCAAACGGCAGGAAGAAAAGCTCCTCATAGGGGTACTTCGGAAAGATCTTGCTGCCAAAGAGCATGAAGCCAGGTCGAATGAACGGCTTCTGGGTTGCGGCAAATTCCCGCATCGGAACATCGCCTCGAAAGAAGTACATGCCGTTCAGCACGGAACTTCCGCCGGTGAGTTCCAACGCATCAATGTGGCCATCGGCCTCGATCAGCTTTGCGACCGCAAGGCTGTCCTCAAGCCACAGGCCCTTGTCCACGCCATCTGCCATGTTGAATTTTGCGAGCAAAGCGACGGGCTGATCACCGATCACCTCGCGGACTGCCTCCAGCACTCGTCGGGGAAATCGCGACCTGTTCTCAATGCTTCCGCCGAACTCATCGGTTCTTTTGTTGAGATTCGGACTGAGAAACGAACTCAACAGGTAGTTGTGGCCAAGATGGACCTCAATTGCGTCGAACCCTGCGGCGATCGCGACACGAGCGGCACGTTGAAACTCGGCTGCAACCTCATCAAGCTGCCGCGGGGTTGCAGCTTTCACCCAGCCCATGGCGGGGGCACTGAATCGGGCCGTCGGCGCCATGGACGGGTATTTCTTCGACTGTGCTTGAGCGACGAGTCCGGCGTGGCCAATTTGGGCGGAAATCTTTCCGCCCTCACCATGGACTGCCTCCGTGAGAGGAAGAAGATCGGCAATGAGCTCCTCGCGGAACACCAGACTGTTGGCGTTGACGCGCCCGCCCATCGAGATCGCGCAGTAGGCCACGGTCGTAAGGCCAACACCACCGGCAGCGAGCTGACGATGGAAGTTGATCAACTCCGGAGTAACGGCGCCTTTCGGCATCATGCCCTCAAAGGTCGCAGACTTGATGATCCGATTCCGAAGCGTGATTGGCCCAAGTTGCGCTGGAGCAAAGGCATCAACAGTTGAGTCCGACATAGTGAATCCCCCTTCGG
>DORQ01000120.1:18723-24611 GCA_003514205.1 Acidimicrobiaceae bacterium | reverse complement strand
CTCGCGCTCGGTGCAAGCCATACTCGCGCTCAGGCGATGTGGGGATCCGAGCTGGGCGCGTTGGAATCACACCTCGGGTGGGCTCCGGGTTCGGTGGACCTCATCGTGACCAATCCACCATTTCACCTCGGCCATTCAGTGAGCGACGAAACTGCCTGGCGCATGTTTGTGGATTCTCATCGAGTGCTGCGCGACGGGGGCCAGCTCTGGGTGGTGGGCAATCGTCATCTTGGGTACCACGCCAAGCTTCGACGCCTCTTCGGCAACGTCGAGAATGTGGCGAGCGACCCCAAGTTCGTTGTGCTGTGCGCTACTCGTTGAGTCCGCGTGACGAGAGCCCGAAGACCTCCGTCAGCTCTGTGGGGGCTAACTGCTCGAGTTGGTCGTAACCGCACTCGAGTGGGTCCTTGTCTGGGCGCCATCGAACAAATCGAGCGGGGTGGCGGAGCCGATTGTTGGTCATGCCCTCGTATGACACCTCAGCAACTAGCTCGCATCGCAACGGGGTCCAGTTCAGGTCCTTGCTGCCGTTCCAGCGAGAGGGTGCACCAGGCATTCGCGCAGCCCCGCCACCGTGAACCTCGGCGATCATCCATTCGGCCCATGGGTGTCGGCTGACGTCCTGTTCTGCATACGGGGCGAGCTCCACAGCGAGCTCAGCTCGTCGATCGACTGAAAAGCTGGAGGCCACACCGAGGTTGTTTAAACGACCCTGGTCGTCGAACAACCCAAGCAGCAAGGACCCGACCCCAGCGCCGTCCTTGTGGGTTCGAAATCCGGCGACGACCATATCCGCGGTTCGCTTGTGCTTCACCTTGTAGATCGTTCTTTTGTCCGACACGTACGCACCATCGCTTGGCTTGGCCATCACACCATCGAACCCGGCACCCTCGAAGCGAGTGAACCAATCAGCTGCGATTTCCGGATCCGTGGTTGCGGGAGTGAGATGTATTGGCGAAGGTGCGGAGGCGCAGAGCTGTGCGAGGCGCTCTCGTCGCTCCCCGAACGGCGTTTGACGAAGATCCTCCGAGCCCAACGCGATGAGATCGAAGGCTACGAACGAGGCGGGTGTTTCCTGCGAGAGTCGTTCGATTCTTGATACTGCAGGATGGATGCGCTGGCCAAGGGTGTCAAAGTCGAGACCATGGGGGGTCGCGATCACCAGTTCGCCGTCGAGCACGGCCTTGTCGGGCAGCGTTTCAAGTAGCGGCTTCACGAGTTCAGGGAAGTACCGAAGGAGCGATTTCGTGCTCCGACTCCCGAGTTCGAGCTCATCGCCGTCTCGAAAGACGATGCACCGAAATCCATCCCATTTCGGCTCGAACACGCAGTTCTCCTCAGTTGGGATATGCGCCACAGACTTGGCGAGCATCGGCCGGAACGGAGGAAGAACGGGCAAGTCCATTGTTTGACCCTAGCGCCGCGCCGTCGCGAGAAATCGTTCCGCATCGCGAAGGGCGACGTGTGTGTACCGCAACGAACTACCGTGCAGATCGAGTGATCGGGGCCAACTTGAGGGGGAGCTCATGGCTGGAATCTTGGGTGGATCAGTGAACGCCGGGGCGTTCGGGAGGGTTGCTCGGTCTGGCAGTGAAGCCGTTGTCGCAGTTACCGCCTTGGTGTGTCTGTTGGCGAGTTGTGCCGGTGGGGACGGCCGCTCGTCATCGCCTTCAAAGCCAACCCAGCAGAGTGCCAGCCTGCACGCGCAGTCGGTGCTCGCCGGTGCGGCGCACGAGTCCATTGTGCCAACCGTGGGAGGGGAGCGAGCCTTTCTCTCCAAGGCCGTCGGGTGGCCTTCCGCTGAGTCGCTGGATCCGATCAACCCTGGAGTGTTTGTCCCTGCGTGGGATCAGGGAACCATCGATGTTGGGAACGGCCTTTCAGACTTGGCCTGGGTTCACGATGACCTTCAGGTCACGGCGCTAGCGCTTCAACGAGGCGAGGAGCGAGTACTTATTGTGACCACGGACACCTATATGCATTTCGCGACCGATGCTGATGAAGTGGCAAAGGTGGCGAGGGCCTCGCTGCCTGCTGAATGGTCCACAGCCGCAGTGGAGGTGGTTGCCACACACAATCATCATGGGCCAGACACAGCGTTCTCGGTGAACAAGGAGTGGTACCAACTGCTCGCTGATCAAGCTGCAGTTGCGGCAACAAGAGCAGTCGACCGCCTCGAGCCAGTGACGCTTCGAGTGGCTACCGGTGAGCACAGATTCGGAGTCAATGATGTGCGGGATCCAGTGATTCTCGACACTCGACTCAACGTCTTGGCACTTGATGCCCTCGACAACGGCGACGCTGTTGCCACCGTTGTCCAATGGGCGTCGCACCCAGAGACCACCCTGAATTGGGTCCCACCGCTTGCCCAGGATGAGCTGAACAAGGCATGCGCGGCGAAGAACTGGCCGGGCGAGGACTGCACTCCAGAGGGCAGGTATCTCACTGCCGACTATCCGGGAGTGCTCCGCGAACGACTCGCAAGCTCTAGGGGTGGCGAGGTGATGTATCTCAACGGCGCTCTTGGAAGCCAGGTTGGCCCAGGGGACGCGCCGGTATGGACGGTGGATGCGGACCATCCCGTGGGCGATGGTTGGACACCGCCCGAGGGTGCGGCGCCGGTGTCGGGTTGCGCAGAGTCGGTCGATCTCACCTGTAGGTCCTTCGCCAAGACCGAGGCGATTGGCACACAGCTAGCGCTCGCCGTAAGGCAGTTGCTGACGACGGCGAGCGAGGTGGAGGTGGAGGGGCTTCGTTTCCGTCAAGAGGAGTTCTTCGTTCAGCTGACCAATTTGGGTTTTCGAGTGTTGATTTCGGATCGAACGCTCGGCTGGCAGGAGCCACAGGTATACACGTGTCAGGGGCCACCCTCCCCGAGTGCCTGTTCCCTCGACGGCGGCGAACGTGAATCGGATCCTGTGGTGACTCCCTTGGCCGATTCCGAGATCAGTGTCGGCGACTTCGTCAAGACCAGGCTTGGCCACTTGGACCTCGGTCCGGTCGGGATGCTGTTTCTACCTGGCGAACTGCCCCCAGAGCTTGTTGTTGGCCTTCCAGCTGACTTCGATTCACACCCCGAGCGCTACTACCGCGACCCTGACGAACACGCGGTAGGAGCCGACTACCAGTTCCCCGGCTATCTGTTGTCGTTGGTCGATGAAGAGGTGACGTTCACCGTTGGATTGGGAGGCGATGAGCTTGGCTACTTTGTTCCGGTAGCTGACTACCGACTCAAGTGTGTCGATCTAGCCCTTCCAGCAGGGTCCTCCTGCGCGGACCTCGCGTCAGCGGGTGAGATCGACGGGCCAGATTGGCTTGCAGGTTCGCGGTGTCTTGCTCCGCAACTACCCGAACCCGGATCCGCTGTGGCGGCAATTTGCCGGTATGGCCAGGCCCTTGGCCGTGAGCTTGGCGAGCCCAGTGGACACTACGAGGAGACGAATTCGGCAGGCTGGACGATGGTCGATGACCTGTGGGCAGCCGCGACGCGGCTCTTTGGCAGCGCAGGGTCTGGTCGAGTCAATCCAGGCCTCGTGAAGGTCAATTCGCTGAGCTGAGCGAGGCCAACGATGTGAGCAGCGCAATGGGATTGTCGGAGACCTCGAGAAGCTCGCGGTGCAGTTCGCCCATCAACCCATCGTCGATGGAGCGCTCGAGGAACGTCAGTAGGCCGTCGTAGTACCCATCGCAATTCAAGAGGCCAATGGGCTTGGAGTGAAGACTCAGTGAGGACCAGCACCAGACCTCGGTGAGTTCCTCTAACGTACCGACGCCGCCCGGTAGAACCAGAAAGGCATCAGATCGCTGAAACATCTCGCGTTTTCGCGTCGGCATGTCGTCAACCACCACCAACTCCGTGACCGTTTGGTGCGCTACCTCCTGGTCGTACAGGTGCTGGGTGATGATGCCGGTAACCTCACCGCCGGCCGCAAGCACTGCATCGGCCACGACTCCCATCAGGCCAACCTGCCCGCCCCCATAGACGAGGCCATGGCCTTGGCTCCCGATCCACGTGCCGACTTCGGCGGCTGCAGCACTGTATTGGGGACGAGCACCGATTCGAGATGCCATATAGACGCAGATCTTGAGCGGAGCCTCGCTGTTGTGCGCGGTTGGAAAGATTGAAACCATGTACCCACGCTAGCGATTCGATGCGCGAACGCAGTTCGCCTTATCGTTAGGGGCTATGGATCACCCGATGTCTGAACGCGTAGAAGACCTGCACCGGCGCAAAGCCGAGGCGAGCCAGCCAGGCTCAGACCGATCTGTCGAGCGGCAACGGTCCCGAGGAAAGATGCTTGCGCGAGAGCGGGTTGAATACCTACTCGACGAAGGGTCGTTCCACGAACTCGACGGCCTCGCCCGGTCACGGGCAGTGAGTAGCGAGGAACGGCCCTACACCGACGGGGTCATCACGGGTTGGGGCACCGTCGATGGGCGCAAGATCTTTGTGTTCTCGCAAGACTTCACCGTGTTTGGTGGGGCGCTTGGCGAGGTGTACGCCGAGAAGATTCACAAACTCATGGACATGGCCCTCAAGGTTGGAGCGCCAGTGATTGGCCTCAACGACGGAGCGGGAGCGCGCATTCAAGAAGGGGTCGTCTCGCTTGCGAGTTACGGCGGCATCTTCTACCGAAATGTCATGGCCTCGGGGGTAACGCCGCAGATTTCAGTGATCATGGGCCCGTGCGCCGGGGGGTCGGTGTATAGCCCCATCATGACTGACTTCATCTTTATGGTCGATCAGTCCAGCTACATGTTCATCACTGGACCCGATGTGGTGAAGCAGGTCACTGGCGAGGATGTGACCCAACAAGACCTTGGCGGTGCGCGGGTGCACAGCAGCAAGTCTGGGGTTGCCCAGTTCGTGGCACCAGACGACAAGGCAGCCCTGGATGATGTTCGGTATCTGCTGAGCTTCTTGCCGTCGAACAACCTTGAGGAGGCACCCGAACTCACCACCGATGATCCGGTCGACCGTTTGTGCACCGAACTCAGTGACATCATCCCTGCCTCCTCGAACCAGGCGTATGACATGCGCAAAGTCATTGTTTCGGTAGCAGACGATGGTGAGTTCTTTGAGTACTGCTCAGCCTGGGCACCCAGCATCGTGTGCGGCTTCACCCGCTTGGGCGGGCACGCGGTTGGCGTCGTTGGAAACCAGCCAATGGCAATGGCTGGCGTACTCGACATTGAGTCCTCCTCCAAGGCGGCGAAGTTCGTTCGCACCTGCGACGCGTTCAACATTCCGCTCGTGACCTTTGTTGACGTTCCTGGCTTCCTTCCCGGCGTGGATCAGGAACACAACGGCATCATTCGCCATGGCGCCAAGCTGCTCTACGCCTATTGCGAGGCAACTGTTCCGAGGATTTCTGTGATTACCCGCAAGGCGTACGGCGGTGCATACGTGGTGATGGACTCCAAGTCAATCGGCTCGGATCTCACCTTTGCATGGCCATCTGCGGAGCTAGCGGTGATGGGTGCGGCCGGTGCAGTGGAGATCGTGAACCGGCGTGAACTCAGCGAAGCGGCGGATCCAGTCGCCCGTCGTGCCGAGCTCGTTGAGGAGTACACCGAGAAACACTGCAACCCGTGGGAAGCGGCCGATCGAGGGTATGTGGACGACGTGATCGATCCCGCGGATACCAGGCTGAAACTCATTGCGGGATTTGAGATGTTGCGTTCCAAGAAGGAATCACTGCCGCCACGCAAGCACGGGAACATGCCGCTGTGAGCGCTGATCCAAGGATTTCTCCGACTCCTACCGAGGAGGAGGCCGTCGCGATTGCCGCGAGCCTGCAACTCCTTGTTGAATCCGGAACCCCGGTCGACAAGAGCGTTGATGTGCAGCGGTGGCGTTGGTCGGGTCGGTGGTGGTCGAAACCACA
>DORQ01000120.1:12133-18505 GCA_003514205.1 Acidimicrobiaceae bacterium | reverse complement strand
GAGCCTCTGCGGGATAGCAGGAGTGGCGATGTGGTGTGCTCTCGCAGTGCCATCTGCTCGTCGCGTCGTGGGCGCAACTATGTCGGGCATCGAAGCACAGTTGGCCTTGCTCACAGCCATAGGAATGATGTGTGGGAGCCTCTACATGTCTGAGGTCGCTGAGTTCATTCCGTGCAGGTTCTGCTGGTTCCAGCGAATTGCGGCCTATCCAGTGGTGGTGATTCTTGCGTTCGGAGTTCGGCGAAGGGATCGCAATGCTTGGGCTCCGACGCTGACGCTTGCGGGTATCGGAGCGCTACTGAGTTGCTATCACCTAGCGCTGGAGCATGGAGTTATCGCAGATAGCGGTGGATGTGACCCTGCCGCTCCATGCACAGTGAACTGGCTGGATTCTCTCGGGGTTCCGTTTATTACGATCCCGTTCATGGCGCTGTGTTGCTTTGTGTTCATCGGAGCGCTTGGAACTTTTGCTCTCCGCAACTCGACCCCAATCACACAGATTCTTCACTCTTCCCCAGTAGAATTCGCCCATCAGGAGGCTGAACAACATGTCTAATCGCCCAAAGGCGCCCAGGACCCCGAAGCAGTATGGCGTGCCCGGCTACACCGAGCCATCACCGACGACCCCACCGAAGAAGGTGCTATTGGGTGTGGTGCTCGGCATCCTTGTTCTTGCGGGAATCATTGCTGCGGTTGTCTCCGCGACTGCTGATGAGAAGGCCGCCACCGACCCTCAAGGCAAGGGTTCGACAGCACTGTTGGGCGCGGTCTCTCAATCAGTGTCGGTCTCCGGAGCGGCCTTGCCCCCAATGCCGCAGGGAGGCCAGGACAAGGCGATTGGAACGAAGATTCCTTCGGTGAACGGTTTTGCCGCCAACAACACGCCAATCAGCATTGCTGCTGGGAAACCCATGCTGATCGTTGGTTTTGCGCACTGGTGCCCCCATTGCCAGGCTGAGGTTCCGCTCCTGGTGAAGTGGCGGGAGTCGGGGGTGATTCCGGCGGAGGTCGCTGTGATTGGAATCTCCACAGCGGTTGATGAAGCCAAGGGGAACTTCCCCCCTGGATCATGGTTGACCGCTCAGCAATGGAGCGATCCGGTGCTGGTGGACTCAGAAGACTCAGAGGCCTTCGCCGCCCTCGGAGGCAGTTCCTTTCCATATCTCCTTGCGGTGAACGCGGAAGGGACCGTTGTCGGCCGCTTCTCGGGCGAGGCTCCAGAATCAGTGGTGGCTGATCTGGTTGCCAAGGCGATTGGTTAGGCCCTAGACAGGCTCGGGGTACCAGCTGTCGCGACCAGTGTCGCATCCACGGAGGCCGTCGCGTCCGGTGTCTTGATGCCGGAGACAATGACAAACTCGGCGGTCCATGACTCTGGCGTGACAGTACAACGGCAATAGCCATGGTCTTTCACGTTGAGATACTCAATGCCTGGGAACTTGTCAGGGGTCACCAAGGCGGCGCCGCCTGGGACGATGTCGACGAGACTTCCAGAGGTGATCGAGGTACCGACGAACTCGACACCCACGGGGGTGGTGCTGCCATCCTCGGCCATGGTTGACAACACGCCCGCACCCGCGGAGTGGATGTCCCCAGTGAGGACCACGAGGTTTGCATCCACCTCGCGGTCAACAAACTCGAGGAGCCGTCTTCGTGCTGCGGGATAGCCGTCCCATTGGTCGACGTTGAGTGTGATGTTGCCAAGCACGAGCGAACTCATGACGGTCTGTTGGCCGAGCACTGCCCACGTGGCCTCGCTCGCCTTGAGTCCATCGGAGAGCCAGGTTTCTTGTGCCTCCCCCAGCATGGTGCGGCTCTCATCGTTGATGTTCTCGCAACTGTCAGTGTTCACGATTGCATCCTGGGGAGCGTTGCAGGCCTGATCGCTTCGGTACTGGCGGCCGTCCAGCATGAAGAATTCGGCGAGAGCGCCAAACTTGAAGGACCGGTAAATCCGGAAGTCGGCGCCCTGAGGCGGTTCGAGTCGGAGCGGCTGGTGTTCGTAGTATGCCTGGTACGCCGCTGCCCGACGGGTTCGGAGGTCCTCTTCGGTCTCCTCCTTGAGGCCGACCAGATCGGCATAGTTATTCTCGACCTCGTGATCATCCCACGTTGTCACCCAGGGGCATGCAGCGTGGGCTGCCTGGAGATCAGCATCGGTCTTGTACGTGGCATATCGGTTTCGATAATCAGCAAGCGTCTTGCAAATACCGCCAGGCACCTGGCGAATCGCGTCTGGCGCGCTCGGGTACTCGTAGATGTAGTCACCGAGGAAGAGCACGAGGTCGAGATTGTCGGCGGCCATTGCTCGATAGGCACCGTAGTAACCCTCGGTGTAGTCCTGGCAAGATGCGATCGCGAGCTTCAATGAGTCGGCGGCTGCGTCCTCCTCGGGGAGTGTTCTTGTGCGGCCTGCTGGGGACGTGTATTGCCCCGCCCGAAATCGGTAGCTGTACCAGGTGGCCGGGTCGAGTTTCGCAGCATTCACATGTACTGAGTGCCCGAGTGACGCCAGTGCAGTTGTAGTTCCAGACTGAAGAATCTCGCTGAACGAATCGTCGCTAGCTAGTTCCCAAACCACCGGAACATCAGCAGCTCCCATGCCCCCGAACCCGTCGGGTGCTGTGGGTTCCGGGGCAAGTCTCGTCCAGAGGATGACCGAATCGGAGAGTGGGTCTCCCGAGGCCACTCCGAGCAAGAACGGGTTCTCAACGCTGAGATCCTCCAACCTGGCAGGGGTCGATGACTCAGTTGATTGTGGGGCCGAGCTAGACCCCTGTGCATCAGTCGTTGTGGTTGAATTCGTGTCGGAGCACCCGGCGAGTGCCGTCGCAGATGCACCGGCAGCTGCTGTGGCAATGAGCGAAGTCAGGAATTCTCGGCGGTTCTGGGCAAACGACATACGCCTACGTTACGTCCTAGACCCTGTGTCGGGTGGGTGTCTGGGTCGCCGAGCCAGTAGGGTCGACGCTTTGTGTTGTCGCTAGGAGGCTGAGATGCCAGCAACAATTGTGGTTGGAACCCAATGGGGTGACGAGGGCAAGGGGAAGNNGACCCTGTGTCGGGTGGGTGTCTGGGTCGCCGAGCCAGTAGGGTCGACGCTTTGTGTTGTCGCTAGGAGGCTGAGATGCCAGCAACAATTGTGGTTGGAACCCAATGGGGTGACGAGGGCAAGGGGAAGTTCACCGACCTTATCGCCAAGGAGATGTCGATGGTCGTCCGCTACCAGGGGGGCCACAACGCTGGTCACACCCTGGTGGTGGATGGTGAATCCTTTGCGCTTCAGCTCGTGCCCTCAGGGGTGCTGTATGACCATATTGTTCCGGTGATCGGCAACGGAGTGGTCGTTGACCCGGTTGTCCTGCTCGCGGAAATGGACAAGTTGCAGGCGAAGGGCGTTGACTGCGCTCGACTCAAAGTGTCTGGCAATGCGCACGTGATCTTCCCGTACCATCAAGAGCTTGATCGCCTGATAGAGCGACATCTCGGCAAGAACAAGCTCGGGACAACCAAGCGAGGCATCGGCCCAACCTATGCCGACAAGGCTGCCCGGGTTGGTATCCGCATCCAGGACATGCTTGATCCGAAAATCTTCAGGGAGAAGCTGCACGTCGCGGTGGCTGAGAAGAACCTCGTCTTGGCCAAGGTCTATAACCGGCTCGGCTTCGATGCCGATGAACTCGCGGACCGGTACCTGAACGAGGTCATGCCGCGACTGCGCCCTCACGTTTCCGACACGGTTGGGCTGGTTCATGAGGCGTTGGAGGCACAGCAGCACGTGTTGTTCGAAGGGGCGCAAGCGACGTTCCTCGACATCGACCATGGGACGTATCCATATGTCACTTCCTCCAACCCAGTTGCTGGCGGTGCCTGTGTTGGTGCCGGCGTTGGACCGATGGCTATCAACCGTGTCGTCGGTATTGCGAAGGCCTACGTCACCCGGGTTGGCTCGGGGCCGTTCCCCACGGAGCTGTTCGACGAGATAGGCGACAAGATCTGTGAGATCGGTCGGGAATACGGAACCAACACTGGCAGACGTCGTCGCTGCGGATGGTTCGACATTCCCATGATGCGTCAGGCAGTGAGGCTCAATTCTCTTTCAGAGTTGGCAATCACCAAGCTCGACATTCTCGACACCTTTGATGAAATCAAAGCATGTGTTGCCTACGACGTGAACGGCACCCGGGTGGACCACCTCCCGTATCACCAGTCCGACTTCCATGCTGCTGTGCCGATCTATGAGACGTTCCCCGGCTGGAACTGCGACCTCAGCGGGGTGCGAGAGGCGAAGGACCTGCCAGCCCCAGCTCATCGCTACCTTGAGTTTCTTCAGGAACAGGTGGGCGTTCCGATCAGCCTTGTTGGAATCGGCCCCGGTCGGGACCAGTTCGTGCACTTTTCGAAACCCTAGAGGCCCCCAGCAGGCCCCGACGGTCTCCTCGAACCTCCGACCTTCGCCTCGATATGGGACGCGTCGGAGTGTTCGGCTAGAAAGGGGACCATGTTGGTTTGCGTGGTCGGCTCTGGCGGTCGAGAACATGCCTTGGCCGCTGTGCTCAGCCGAACTGCCGAGGTCGTGGTTACCCCGGGCAACGCTGGGATTCCCTGGTCGATCGACACTTCACCCGAGGAAGTCGACGCTGACCTCTTCGTTATCGGACCTGAGGCTCCTCTGGTTGACGGCCTTGCGGACAGGCTTCGGGCAGCAGGCAAGCTGGTATTCGGCCCGAGCGCAGAGGGTGCTCAGCTGGAAGGGTCGAAACGTTGGATGAAGGAACTCCTGGTGGCGGCTGGTGTGCCGACGGCCAAATATGGCTCCTTCACTGTGGAGTCCGAAGCGCTGGCCTTCCTTGACACGATGGTTCCGCCCTATGTCATCAAGACAGATGGGCTCGCTGCGGGCAAAGGGGTAGTCGTCACCGATTCGCTGGTAGAGGCTCGAAACGCGGTTGGAGACTATCTCTCTGGAGCCGCCTTTGGTGAGGCTGGTCAGCTGTTGGTGATCGAGGAAGGCCTCGTCGGTCCCGAGGTTTCGGTGCTGGCGGTGTGCGACGGGAAGCGTGCCGTTCTGCTCGACCCAGCCCAGGATTTCAAACGAGCCTGTGATGGTGATTCGGGGCCCAACACTGGTGGAATGGGAGCTTATTCGCCGGTTCCTGCACTCGGAGACGAGTTCCTTGCGGAGGTGAACAGTACGTTCATCGAGCCGACGCTCGCGGAGCTCAGGAAACGAGGCATCGACTATCGCGGGGTCCTGTACGCGGGGCTGATGCTCACTGCGGACGGACCCAAGCTCCTTGAGTACAACGTTCGGTTCGGTGATCCCGAAACCCAGGTCGTACTTCCTCGATTGCGAAGCGACCTCGCGCAGATTCTCGCTGAGGCAGCCGCAGGAAACCTCGTGACGGAGCCGGTGTTTACATCGGACGCGATGGTGACCGTGGTGTGCGCCGCAGAGGGCTATCCCAGTCAACCTGCAACTGGAGCGACCATACATGGCATCGAGGAGGCAACCAGTTCCCTTGGAGGTTCAGTGTTTTGTGCTGGGGTTCAGGCGGAGGGTGCCAACCTTGTGGTTGCAGGTGGCAGGGTCCTCAATGTCTGCGGTACGGGTTTGACCCTGAGCGAGGCTCGGAAACACGCGTATCGGGCGCTTGAGTCCGTGCGCTTTGACGGAATGCAGTTCCGAACTGATATCGCTTTGAAGGCAGAGTCGGGCGCGCAACAGTGAAGGCATCGAGCCTGATCGGACCGGAGTGAGATGAACCAAATTCCAAATGTGTTGGCATCGCGCTACAGCTCGCCAGAAATGGTCGGCATCTGGTCGCCCGAGGCCAAGGTTGTTCTCGAACGAGAACTCTGGCTCTCAGTCCTTCGCGCCCAGCGCGATGCTGGCATAGCTGTGCCCGAAGGTGCCATCGAACGCTACGAGGCGGTGTTGCACACCGTCGATCTTGGTTCCATCGCTGCTCGCGAACGGGTGACCCGCCACGACGTGAAGGCGCGGATCGATGAGTTCTGCGCCCTCGCCGGTGAGGAACAGATCCACAAGGGAATGACCTCGAGGGACCTCACAGAAAACGTCGAACAGCTGCAGATTCTGCGCTCGTTGCAGTGCGTGCAGCGGCGAATGGTTGCAGTGCTTGCTCGGTTCGGCCGGCGGGCGCAGGAGTTTTCCGAGCAGCCGCTGACGGGCAGATCACACAATGTCGCGGCACAAATGACGACCTTGGGTAAGCGCTTTGCGAATGCGGGCCAGGAGCTACTGACGGGGTTTGATCGCCTCGACGACCTGATCGCTCGCTATCCCCTCCGTGGAGTGAAAGGCCCAGTTGGCACCCAGCAAGACATGCTGGATCTGCTCGGCGATGA
>DORQ01000120.1:9868-11813 GCA_003514205.1 Acidimicrobiaceae bacterium | reverse complement strand
GAACTCGTCACTGAAGGATTCCAGCCTGGCCAGGTTGGTTCCTCCGCGATGCCCCACAAGATGAACAGTCGGAGCTGCGAACGGATCTGCGGCTTTGCTGACCTGTTGCGGGGATACCTCACCATGGTGTCCGCTGTGGCGGGTCACCAGTGGAATGAAGGCGACGTTTCGTGTTCAGTCGTCCGACGTGTGGCGTTGCCCGACTCGTTCTTCGCAATAGATGGACTCTTGGAAACCCTCCTGACGGTACTGGACGAACTCGGCGCATACCCCGCAGTCATCGAGCGAGAGCTCGAGCGCTACCTTCCATTCCTCGTCACTACCAATGTGTTGATGGCCGCTGTTCAGGCTGGCGTGGGGCGTGAAACGGCACATGAGATCATCAAGGAGCACGCTGTTGGGGTTGCGCTCGGCATGCGGGAACAAGGTGCTGATAAGAACGACCTCATTGACCGATTGGCTGCGGATCAACGGTTACATCTTGATGCTGGCCAGCTCAAGGACATGCTGGCGAATCCGTTGAGCTTTGCCGGCCGCGCAACTGCCCAAACTGCGGAATTTCTTCGATCAGTGGATCGGGTCGTAGCTCGATTCCCCGATGCCGCGATGTACGAACCCACCCCGATCCTCTAGACCCGCCCCGCCCGAAAGGCCGACGTACGATGCTCGATTTGGGACTACCTCACCTCTACTCCGGAAAGGTCCGCGATATCTACGACGCGGGTGAGGGCCGTCTGCTGATGGTGGCCTCGGATCGGATCAGCGCGTTTGATGTGGTGATGGAGGAGCCAGTTCCGAACAAGGGTGCAGTGCTCACTGCGATGTCGGAGTTCTGGTTCGACATGTTTGCGGAGCTTGCGCCAAGCCATCTGATCAGCACCAGGCTGGATTCGCTGCCGGTCTCGGCTCAGTCGCCCGAGATTGCCGGAAAGTTCATGTTGTGCCAGCGGGCAGAGATGCTGCCCATTGAGTGCATTGTTCGGGGGTATCTCTCCGGCTCGGCATGGAAGGAATACCAGCGAAGCCAGACCATGCACGGAGAGCCACTTCCGGACGGACTGCTCGAATCTTCAAAGCTCCCAAGCACGGTCTTTACTCCCTCAACCAAGGCTGAGGAGGGCCACGACCTCAACATCTCGTTCGCTGAGGCGGCGGAGTTGATTGGCGACGAGTTGGCGCTCGAAGTTCGCGACCTTGCGATTGCGCTGTATGAGCGTGGGGCGGCCCACGCTGCGGAGAAGGGCATCATCATTGCGGATACCAAGTTCGAGTTCGGTCTCATCGACGGAGTCCTCTCGTTGTGCGACGAGGTGCTGACCCCTGACTCCTCGAGATTTTGGCCAACTGAAGACTGGAGGCCAGGCTCCACTCCTCCAAGCTTCGATAAGCAGCCCGTTCGAGATTTCCTGGAGGCACTTGACTGGGACAAGCAGCCACCGCCTCCTCCGTTGCCGCCTGAGGTGGTCTCGGCGACCTCATCCAGATATGTGGAGGCGTATGAGCGCATTTGTGGTCGCAGCCTCCCGGTTGGGTGAGCCCGAATCAGTATGAAAGAGTGATTGCATGATCTTTGCCTGTTTGGTTGACGTTCAACTCCGTCCCGGGATCGCAGACCCCCAAGGTTCAACTATCGAGCGTTCCGCAGGGGCCCTTGGGTTCCCTGGCGTGAGTGGCGTGCGGGTGGGCAAGAGCATCCGATTCGACCTCGAAGCAGTCGACGAACATGCAGCGCGGGCCGAGGTAGAGGATCTCTGCGCCAAATTCCTCACCAACCCAGTGATCGAAACGGCAGCAATCTCGTTGCACGCCGCCGCCGAGTGATGGCCACCGTCATTGGAGTCATTCGGTTTCCCGGGACGAACTGCGAGTTCGACGTTGTGGAGGCGGTCGAAGCGATCGGGGGCGAGGCAACGCTGCTGTGGCATGAGGACCGAAGTCTCGATGG
>DORQ01000120.1:0-9533 GCA_003514205.1 Acidimicrobiaceae bacterium | reverse complement strand
CTCAAGTTCCGATGTGGTCCGCAGCGCCTGCGGGTGGAGACTTCGCAGTCGATCCTCACCAGCACCTGCGAGGTGGGAGCGGAGCTTTCGATTCCTGTCAACCACTTTGAGGGCAACTACACCTGTTCGCCCGACACACTTCGCGAACTTCAAGACAACGACCAGGTCCTGTTCCGCTACCTCGGCAACCCGAACGGCTCGGTGGACGACATCGCCGGTGTGTGCTCGAAGAATCGAAACGTCGTTGGGCTGATGCCTCATCCAGAACGAGCGTGTCACGAGCTGCTTGGCTCAACTGATGGCATCGCACTGTTCAACTCACTCCTTGTCGCTGCCAGCGACTGATGCTTCCCGAAAGGTGCCAGGATATGGCCCAGGCCAATTCCCCCATCGCTCCCGAGGTGTACCGCGCACTCGGATTAACCGATGCCGAATACGGCGACATCGTTGAGATCTTGCACCGCGAGCCGAATCACCTCGAGCTGGCGTTGTATTCGGTCATGTGGTCTGAGCACTGCTCATACAAATCCTCTCGCGTCCACCTCAAGCGGCTGCCCTCCACAGCGCCCTGGGTCATGGTCGGGCCTGGCGAGGGTGCCGGTGTCGTCGATGTCGGTGACGGAATCGCCCTCGCCCTGCGCATTGAGAGTCATAATCACCCGTCCGCGATAGAGCCGTATCAGGGGGCAGCGACGGGAATCGGTGGGATCCTTCGAGACATCTTCACCATGGGTGCCCGGCCGATTGCGCTCATGGACCCGCTTCGATTCGGTCCGCTCTCTGATGCTCGAAGTCGTTGGGTGGCTGAGGGTGTGGTCTCGGGCGTGTCGGGGTATGGCAACTCGGTTGGGGTTCCAAACGTTGGCGGTGAAACCGTCTTTGATGAGACCTATCAGGGCAATCCGCTGGTCAATGTGTTCTGTTTGGGCTCCATGCCTCACGAGCGATTGATCCTTGGCCAAGCAAGCGGGGTTGGCAACCTGGCGGTACTTCTCGGGAGCACCACTGGCCGAGACGGGATCGGCGGAGTGTCAGTGCTCGCGTCGGCAGGGTTTGGCGATGAGGAAACCGACGCTGAGAAGCGACCATCAGTTCAGGTCGGCGATCCGTTCGAGGAGAAGCGACTGATCGAGGTGTGCCTCGAGTTGTTGGATGCTGGGTTGGTTGTCGGGGTTCAAGACTTGGGTGGCGCAGGGCTGGTGTGCGCTACTTCGGAGACGGCAAGTCGGGGTGGAGTTGGCATGGATGTATTCGTCCGCGCCGTGCCTCAGCGCGAAGTGGCGATGGAGCCATTCGAGATCATGATCTCGGAATCTCAGGAGCGGATGCTCGCAATCGTGACTCCCGAGAACCTCCGGGCGGTGCTCGACATCGCTCAACGGTGGGAGATCCTTGCGACGGTGATTGGGCAGGTGACCGACGGCACCGGGTTGCGGATTCTCGACTGCGCTACCGCCGAGGATGCGCCCACCGCTGAGGTGGTGGGTGATGTTCCGGCGAGTTCGCTTCACGACGCGGCACCGCTGTATCACCGACCAATGGCTGAACCAGCTGATTGGGCAGAGCGTGAGGCCAACTCGGCGAACTCGTTGCCGGCACCTGAATCAGTTGAGTCCTGCGGCGCTGCATTGCTCGCCATGCTGTGCGACACCACCTGGGTGACCTCTCAATACGATCACATGTTGTTCCTCAATACGGTGATCGCTCCCGGTGCCGATGCAGCTGTGCTTCGGTTGAAGCATCCAACCACTGGAACCGACACGGGCCGGGGCATCGCGCTGACGACCGATGGCAATCACCGGTGGTGCGCAGTGGATCCGAGGGTTGGCTCTGCGGCGACGGTGGCGGAATCAGTGATGAACCTCGCCACGGTAGGTGCTCGCCCTGTGGCGCTGGTGAATTGCTTGAATTTCGGCAACCCGGAGCACCCTGAGGTGATGTGGCAGCTGTCGGAGGCAGTGGATGGCATGGCCGAGGCCTGTGGGGTGTTTGATCTGCCCGTGGTTGGGGGCAACGTCAGCCTGTACAACGAGAGTCGAGGAACCGATATCGATCCGACTCCGATCATTGGGGTACTCGGCACCATCGACCGATTGGACTCGATTCCGCCCACCGCTCGATTGACCGAAGGCGGACGGATTCTCATGATTGGCGAGACGATTACTGAGCTTTCCGGTTCGCTTTGGGCCAGAAACCAGGGACACACGAGTGGAACGCTTCCGGCGCTGGATCTCGCTCAGGTCAACCGTGTAGCCGGGTTCTTGCGAGATCTGGTCGCTTCTGGTCGGGTGATTGGCGTACACGATGTCGGTGCGGGTGGTCTCGGCGCGGCGTTGGCGGAGATGGCGGTCGCCTCCGGGGTCGGTTTCCGGGTAGCTCGAGTTCCCAGCCATGTTGAGTTGTTCTCGGAGTCGGTTGGACGAGCAGTGGTCGTGGTGTCAGCAGAAGACATGCGTGCAGTGATTGACGAGTGTGGGGTCGCAGGGATTCCGGTCACCCAACTCGGGGCCGGGATGGGTGACCGCTTGATCATCAAGGATCTGGTGGATATCAGCCTTGCTGATGCCACCGCGACCTGGCGGGATCGGTTGCCCTCTTTGCTTGGATCTGGCACAGCCCAAGGATGATGCGCAAGGATGAGGCGGTGCAGAGTCTGTCGGATCGTGACCTGAGCGACGGCGGTAAGCCTCGCGAGGCCTGCGGTGTCTTCGGGGTGTACGCGCCTGGCAAGGCAGTCGGACACCTGTGCTACTTGGGGATCTTCGCGCTGCAACATCGCGGTCAGGAATCAGCCGGGATTGCAACCAGTGACGGTCAGCACCTCACGGTGATCCGTGACATGGGACTGGTGTCCTCAGTGTTCGATGATCGGGCGCTCGCGGCGTTGGATGGCCAGATGGGCATTGGGCACACTCGGTACTCCACAACGGGTTCATCGGCGTGGAAGAACGCTCAGCCGGTGTTTCGCGATGTGTCCCACACACAATTCGCACTAGCCCACAACGGCAACCTCACCAATACTGCGGAGCTTGCCACGCAAACCTCGATGCTGCCTGGCATGGCCAGTTCCGACACCGATGTGATGGCTGAGTTGTTGAGTGATCATCTCCACCAGAACCCGCGGTGTGTCGGACACGAACTTGAAGGTGCGCTCGCTGCAGTGTTGCCGAAACTTCGGGGCGCGTTCTCGCTGGTGCTGACTGACTCGCACAGCGTGATTGGGGTCCGCGATCCCAACGGCTTTCGGCCATTGTGTTTGGGTCGCCTTGATGGGGGTTGGGTGCTCGCCTCCGAATCACCTGCCCTCGACATTGTCGGTGCCGCCTTCGTGCGCGAGCTTGATCCCGGTGAGATGGTCGTGATCGATCGCGACGGCGTTCGCTCACTTCGGCCGTTCCCCGAGGACCGGATCGATCCCAAGCTCTGTGTGTTCGAGTTTGTGTACTTCGCGCGGCCCGATTCGCAGCTCTATGGCCAGAGCGTTCATGCCGCTCGCGTCCGAATGGGTGAACAACTTGCAGACCAAGCACCGGTCGAGGCCGATCTGGTGATGGGCGTTCCCGACTCGGGAATTCCGGCAGCTGAGGGCTACAGCCGCAAGAGCGGGATTCCGTTCGGGCAAGGGCTTGTCAAGAACCGCTACATCGGCCGCACATTCATTGCTCCAAGCCAGGAACTGCGCGAGATGGCAGTTCGAATGAAACTGAACCCGCTCCGCGAGAACATTGCGGGCAGACGCCTCGTTGTGGTGGACGATTCAATCGTGCGGGGAACCACCACTCGGGCAATGGTGAAGATGCTGCGTGAGGCGGGTGCGGCAGAGGTGCATATGCGGATTTCCTCGCCGCCATACCGATGGCCATGTTTCTACGGCATGGATACCGGCACACGCTCAGAACTGTTGGCAGCAAACATGGACGTGGGCGAGATCAAGGAGTATCTCGGGGTTGATTCGTTGAGTTATTTGCCGTTGGACCGTCTCATCGCCGCGACGGGTGCCCCAAGTGCTGGATTCTGCTCGGCTTGTTTGACTGGCGACTACCCGGTGTCAATCCCGGTGGAGCTCCGGAGCTCCGTACTGGAGGAGCCTGCTGCGGTTGGCGATGTTGGCCAGCTTGAAGGGATGAGTTCGTGACAGAACAAGGAAGCACCTACGAAGCGGCAGGGGTGTCGATCGAAGCGGGGGAGGCGGCCGTGCAGCGGATCGGTGCCGATGTCCGTTCGACCTTCCGGCCAGAGGTGCTTGGCGATATCGGTGGGTTCGGTGGACTGTTCGCGCTCTCGAATCGCTTCCGGGATCCGGTGTTGGTGTCCACCACAGATGGTGTTGGAACCAAGGCAATGATCGCAACCCAGCTAGGCCAGTTCGACACGATTGGGATCGACTTGGTGGCGATGTGCGTGGACGATTTGGTCTGCCAGGGCGCTGAGCCGCTGTTCTTCTTGGACTACATCTCGATCGGTAAGCTCGACCCAAGCCACGTTGCGAAACTTGTCGGCGGTGTCGCTGAAGGTTGTCGTCAGACGGGCTGCGCCCTCATCGGCGGCGAAATGGCCGAGCACCCTGGGGCGATGAAGCCAGGTGAGTTCGATCTCGTGGGGTTTGCTGTCGGTGCTGTCGAGCGCGACTCCATCATTGATGGCTCCTTGGTAATGCCGGGCGATGTGCTCATTGGGCTGCATTCTCCGGGATTGCGTTCAAACGGTTACTCGCTCGCGCGGCATGTGCTGTTCGAGGTGGCGGGCAGGAAGCTTGGCGAGCCAGCCTGGGAAGGTTCCGAAACCACCCTTGGAGAGGAGCTTCTGCGACCCAGCGTTCTCTATGCCCCAGCAATTGGCGAACTCATCGAAGCGGTAGAGGTGCATTCGATCGCGCACATCACCGGCGGCGGCATCCAAGGGAACCTGGACCGAGTGTTGAACTCAACCACAGATGCTGTGGTGGTGCGTTCCAGTTGGGAGATGCCACGGATCTTCGCTGAGATACAAAAGGCGGGATCGATCTCCGACGCCGAGATGGCGAAGGTCTTCAATTGCGGGATCGGCATGATTGTTGCGGTGTCTCCCGATCACCTTGCGGAAGCGCTCGCGGTGCTGGAGCGGCACAAGCACCAGCCATTGGTGATCGGAAATGTCATCGAAGGAAACGGCGCTGTCCACCTCAACTGACGACTCCTCGGCTCGTTCGGCCCGAGTGGATGCGTGGATCTGGGCAGTCCGGTTGGCTCCCACTCGAACAGCAGCGGCAGCACTGTGCACGGGGGGCAAGGTCAAGATCGGGGGTGCAGCAGTGAAGCCGTCGCGTCGGGTTGAGGTGGGCGAGGAAATCTCCGTTCGCCAACCCAATCGCCGCCTCACGGTTCGGGTGGAGCGTGTGCTCTCCAAACGGGTGGGCGCTCCAGTCGCTGAGGCGAGCTACACAATTCTGGACTCGGAATTGTTCGGCGACCTTGGTGGGATCGCTGGCGCTCCAGCAGTGCTCTGGGCGGCACGCGATCGAGGTACAGGTCGGCCAACCAAGAAGGACCGCCGTGACGCCGAGCGGATTTTCGGCGCTCCCAAATCCCGCCACGATTCCTAACGCCCCGCCCTTCCATGGCGCGTCGGGGCGCGTCAAGGGCGGATCGCCGAGGGCGGATCGTGGGCGTCCCTGTTCAGCGACCCGCTTCGAGCGCCAAGCCCACTCAGATAACGTGGCAGTGATGCCGAATCCACACAAAGCCCTTTTGGACCATCTACTTCAGCACTCCGTGAAGCGCGGCGAATTCACGCTGAAGTCAGGAAAGACTTCGAACTGGTTTCTCGACTCAAAGCAGACGGCATGTGACCCCGATGGCATGCTGCTGATGGCCGAAGCCGCCTTGGAAGTCATCCCGGAGGAGGCAACTGCGATTGGGGGCATCACCGTTGGAGCGGATCCGGTTGCGTATGGCATTGCAGCCATTGCAGCCACAAAGGGCCGCAGGCTCAGTAGCTTCACCATTCGCAAGGAGGCGAAGGACCACGGAATGGGTGGGCGGGTAGCCGGGTGTCTGAAAGCTGGCGACCGCGTGGTCATCACGGAGGACACCACTTCGCGCGGTTCGACGATCGCGGATGCGATTCGGGTCGTGAGAAGCGAAGGTGCTGAACCGGTGTTGGTGTTGGCGTTAGTTGATCGAGGTGGCACGGCTGCTGCGCACGCACTGGCTGAAGGAGTCCCATTCGTGGCGCTCGCCACTGCTCCCGATCTTGGTTTCCCCTTTGACGGTGGAGAACTCCCCGCTTCGTAGCGAGGCGCTCCATGCTTCTTGGTGATGAAGCGCTGGCTTCGTAGGGAGGTCCCCCCGGCCACTAGGATTCGCAGCTATGGCTGATACTCCGACTCCCGCATTTTCGCTGCGCCTGCGTGTTCGCATGGCCAACAAACCTGGGATGCTGGGCAAGGTAGCAATTGCGATCGGCGAAGTCGGCGCCAACATCACCGGCCTACAGGGGTTTGAGGCGAAGACTGAGACCCTCGACGACGACATCATCGTGAACTGCACCAGTGAGGCTCACCAAGAGCAGGTGCGGGCCGCTATTGAGGCGATCGAGGGTGTCGAGATTCTCGAGTTCGAGGATCGAACCTTCAAGATGCATGAGGGTGGGAAGATCGAAGTCCTTTCTCTCGCCCCAGTGGCCGATGTGGATGACCTCTCGATGGCCTACACGCCAGGGGTGGCGCGAGTTTGCCTCGCCATCGCGAAGGACGAGGCGCTGTCGCATGAATACACGATTCGTCGCAATACCGTGGCCATTGTTTCTGATGGAACGGCTGTGCTTGGTCTCGGCGATATTGGGCCATACGCGGCGATGCCCGTAATGGAGGGCAAGGCGTTGCTCTTCAAGCACTTCGCTGGCGTCGATGCATTCCCCATCTGTGTGCGGACCACCTCAGTAGAGGAAATCATCGACATCGTGATGAAGCTGGAGCCCACCTTTGGCGGAATCAACCTCGAAGACATCGCCGCTCCTGGAGCGTTCGAGGTGGAAGAGCGGCTCGACAAAGCCCTCGACATCCCGGTATTCCACGATGATCAGCACGGCACTGCCATCGTCACGCTTGCGGCATTGGACAACGCCCTGCGTTTGGTAGACAAACGTCACGCCGATATCAAAGTGGTAGTCGCAGGGGTCGGTGCCGCCGGGGTTGCTGTGTCGAAGATTCTGATGGATGCTGGCGTTGTCAACGTGGTTGGGGTGGATCGCCAAGGTGCCGTCTATGACGGCAGGAGTGGTCTGAACAGCTCAAAGCAATGGTTCGCAGAGAACACGAATCCTGATGGTTTGCAAGGAACGATTAGCCAGGTGATTGCGGGGGCTGATGTGTTCATTGGCCTCTCCGGTCCGGATCTCCTCACCGTTGAAGATGTGAAGTCCATGGCGAAAGACGCCATTGTGTTTGCAATGGCAAACCCGAATCCTGAGATTCGCCCAGAGCTGATCAAGGACATCGCGGCGGTGATTGCAACGGGTCGTAGCGATTTTCCGAATCAGATCAACAACGTTCTGGCTTTTCCGGGCGTGTTCCGCGGGGCGTTTGACGCGCAGGCAAAGCGCATCACCGAAAACATGAAGGTTGCCGCGGCTCGGGCAATTGCCAGCGTTGTTGGAGACGATCTACGACCTGACTTCATCATCCCGTCCGTGTTCGATACTCGCGTGGCAGCTGTCGTCGCCGAAGCCTCTCGGGCAGCCGCAGTTGCTGATGGGGTATGTCGAAACCGGTGAGGGGCGTTACCGCTATCACCTACGACTTCTGGAACACGCTCTTTGGGCAGAACCCAAAGACTCGCGTCCAGCGAGCGCAGGCCTACGGGGAAATCCTTGAAAGCGCCGGTTTCCGAATTGCGCCAGACGCAATGACCGAGGCGATCGAAGCGGGGTGGCAGTGGTACAACTCTCGTTGGCGTGCCAATCAGGTGTCTACCGCGGCAGATGGAGTGGACGCATTTCTGGCAGCATTGGCGATCGAAGTGCCCGCATCGGTGCACCAAGAACTCGAAGAGTTCCTGCTGGTGGGACCATCGCCCGAGGAGATGGTCCCTGCCCCGCAGATCGGTGACACGCTGGAGGCATTGAAGCTTCGAGGGATTCGCCTCGGGATCATCTGCGATGTCGGGTTTACACCTTCCACTCGGCTCCGTGAGTATCTCGCTCACTACGGCTTGTTAGGCCACTTCGACCATTGGACCTTCTCTGACGAGGTTGGGGTGTTCAAGCCCGATGCTCAGATGTTTCGACACGCTTCACAAGGCCTTGGCTCGCCGGAGTTTCGCGAGCTTGCCCACGTCGGCGACATTCGACGGACTGACGTTGCAGGAGCTCGGGCGCAGGGCTGGACGTCGGTTCGCTATAGCGAGTTGTCTGATGATCAGACGGATCACGAGGAGGCAGATCTTGTGATTGCCACCCATCTCTCGCTGCTTGATCATCTCGACTGATTTCCCTGCAGGTTGTTCGCATTCGCCCGTGCTCGCCTTCATGAAGATCTGCCTGCTTGCTCACCAGGCTGGTGGCATCGGCAATCAGTGGGGCTCAGGCCCCATTGTTGGAAGCGCTGATGGGCGCGACTCTTCTGGGAGCAGTACTCGGAGGAGGGGAATCAGATGGTTGGTTCGGTAGTAACGAAGGTCAAGGTTCTGTTGGTTTTGGCGGCGGTCTTAGCGGGAGGAGCCTTGGCGGGTTGCGTTCCTCAGGGACCTGCGATCAGCACACAAGGTTCGAGCAACGGAAGTGTTCGGCGAATACCACTCAGTTGGAACAACTGTTGTGAGGGCTGGCCGTTGACTGAACCGAGCAGCGGTGGATCCTCGATCCCAGTATGGGTGCCAGTGTCGGTCCAGCGTGGAAGTCAGATTGGGGCTGGCCGGTACGTGGAGGTCTCGTGGCCAGTTCAAGGTGGCGCAGTGATTGCAGTTCGCTACTTCCTCGAGGGAGGACTGCCTTGGACTGGTCTTGGCGTAAACTTCGGGTCTAACTCGACTGTTGCTTCCAACGCAGCTCGGATCTCTCCTTCTTCGCCCGTGTACGCAGGGGCAATGGAAGCGGTGGCAGCCCGCTGGACGGTTTACGTTGACTCTGCGAATCCATGTGCAGACGGTTCAACAATGTTGCGGGTGACTGCTCGAGGCCCACTCGCGGACCCTGACCCGGCCACTGAACCCTTCAACTGGACTGGACTGTGCGACCGAACTGGCGAGTTGGAGGACTGGTTTGAGGGCAACTGGTAGCTGAACTGAGCGCATCCCGGGGAGCCCTCTAGGTTGTTGGCTCTACAAACTGAAACAGCCTCCGCACTTGCGGAGGCTGTTTGCTGTGGTCAGGCGGGGCGTCGATCCCCGGACCTACCGCTTTTCAGGCGGTCGCTCTGCCGACTGAGCTACCTGACCAATAGTTGCAGGACAACGCCGGATGGCAAGGGCCTGCAACGAAGACACCCTCGCCGGAGCGAGGGTGGTGGCGGTCCCGACGAGACTTGAACTCGCGGCCTCCGCCTTGACAGGGCGGCG
>DORQ01000014.1:5625-12309 GCA_003514205.1 Acidimicrobiaceae bacterium | reverse complement strand
ACATCGTCGGCCACCGCTGCGCCAATGACGATTCGGGCATTCAATGTTGCAAGTGCACGGAGATCACCAAAGGCCCTCGCCGTAATGCCTACGCTCGTTGCGGTGAGCGCTGCGCCAAGGAAGAACGAGCTTGACGGCGAGTAGCCTGCGATCGTCAGCGCGCCGAATCCAAGTGCGATGGGCAAGAGAATCCCCGTAACGGCGACGGACAGGGAGGCTCGCCCAACTTGAAGCAGGTCGCGAAGATCCATCTCCATGCCCACTTCGAGAAGCAGGAGGATTACGCCGATTTCCCCCAGTATCGTGAGAAACTCATTCGGCTGGACTAGACCGAGAACTGATGGTCCGAACAGCGCGCCTGCGAGGATTTCGCCGAGCACCGCTGGAACAGAAATCCGTTCCGCGAGTTCCGCGATGATCTTCGCGGCCGCCAAGGTTAGGAGCAGGCTGAGTAAAACCTCATTCGCGTCCAAGGGTGGATCCTTCGTCGAAGTGCGAGCCGGTGATGCTTGTGCTCAGTGTGAGACGCCAGCCACGGCGTCGTTGATTTTCTATGGAACCGTCGCCAAGCTGTTTCCGCAGACTGGCGATGACTCCCTCGCAGCGTCGCTGTGAACGACCTTCCAACCCTGCCGCAGCAATGATCTCTCGTCGCGAAGTGACGCGGTTTGAGGCCAGCGCAGCGAGGACGGCCGCTTCTTGATCAGAGCAGTTGAGTACTTGGCCATCCACCTCAACGCGCAGGGTTAACGGGTCGATCACAAGGTTCACCGACGCATTCTCAACCTCAACCATTTCAGGCCGGTTCGTGGAATGTGAACGGAATGTGACAGCGGCGCGCGGCCAGGTACTGGAGTCGTGGCTGCGTCGGCAATGATGATGAAATGCCAGCAACCACATCGTTGAGTCACCCGAGCAGGTTGGAAATCTCCCGGGGAGCCATCCGTAGCAATGTCATGACGCTGTTGAGTTTGGTGAAGCCGTCGGAACTGTGTGTCGTGGTGAAGGCCAATGCCTATGGGCATGGCTCTGTAGAGGTGGCAAAAATAGCGGTGGCAAGTGGCGCAAGCATGCTCGGTGTTGCGAGAGTGAGCGAAGCACGAGCGCTTCGAGAAGCAGGGCTTTCCTGTCCGATCCTGTTGCTGAGTGAGCCTGCTCCAGGGGAGTTCTCGGCCTGCGCTGACCTCGACGTGGAGGTAACCGTGTACTCGCCGGACACCATTGCTGCCCTGAATCTGCTCGGGAGTCGCTCTCGGCGCGTGCGTTGCCATCTTGACATTGATACGGGGATGGGTCGGGTCGGGTGTACCCCAAGCGAGGCACCTCGTCTCGCTGCCGAGATTTCTGCGGCCAGCGGGCTTGAGTTGGCTGGCATCTCGACGCACTTCGCCTCCGCCGACGAAGTGAACTCTGCACCCTCGGTCGCCCAGCTGCAGTCATTTGAGGCGGCCCTTCATCAATGTCGGGCCAATGGAATCAGCTGGAAACACACCCACGCCGCGAATTCGGCTGCGGCGATTACCTTCGAGGAGGCTCGGTTCTCGATGGTGCGCTGCGGAATTGCGGTCTACGGAGTTCACCCTCGCGACGGTGCGAGCACAGAGATGGCCTCGGAGTTGGGTTTGGTGCCAGCCGCACGTTTTGTTTCCGAGGTGAGCTTCGTGAAAGAGGTCCCGGCGGGCCAAGCCATCTCGTACGGCGGCACCTGGACGGCTCCACATGCCACGAGGATCGTCACGGTTCCGCTTGGTTATGCCGATGGAGTTCGCCGTGACCTCGCGATGCTGGGCGGTGAGGTCCTTATAGGGTCAGGGAAGTTTCGTATTGTCGGAAGGGTCACGATGGATCAGCTCATGGTCGATGTCGGCGAGGCTGATGTCACTGTGGGTGACGAGGTAGTGATCTTTGGACGCCTGGGGAAGCAGGAATTGAGCGCGAATGAACTGGCCGCCAGGCTCCACACCATTCCGTACGAACTGTTCTGCGCAATTGGGCAACGTGTTGAACGGACGTATGTGCCATAGGTCGGCAATCGACCACAGGGATGGGCACTGGGTACAGCGGCTGGTTACGAGCCGGAATTCGAGACGCGGTCGGCCTCCAGAACTTCTTCCGGAAGCGCCGTCACATCAATGGTGAGTTGTGTTCCGTAGAACAAGTAGATCGGTCGTGCAGTGTTTGGGCGAATCACGCAGCGTGCCCGAAACGTGATGGGCCCTGTTTGTTGATCCCTGGGGAAGGTAATTGGGATGACCCAAGCGCCGTCGGGACCTGCGGGCACGGTCTGCTCGGCGTCGAAGGGGCCAATGTTGGCTCCATCGTTGGTGAGGTCGTATTGCGCTAGACCGTTGTTGCAACCGGTTCCTGTCATCTCGATGGTGTCGCCAGCAGTTGCCGCAGTGGTGCTGAGGTCAGAAGACCGTTCCACTGAACCGATTGCGAAATAGGTATTCGGCATCGGTTTGTGTTCAGGTCGTGACGCGCCGCAGACAATCCGGATTCCGTACCAGCCAGGAATTGCATCGGGGAGTTGGATTGCTGCGGTCATGGCCCACAACACCGTGAGCCGAGCCGTACCTCGTTCTACAACGGAGGAGGATTGCCGAGCCCCGTCTGAACTCGTCAGCATGACCTCCACGTTGGCTACGTCGGTTCTGCAGCCCTGAACATCGACGAGCACGGTGACGAGTTCCCCGGCGCTCGGCACTTCCGGAAAGGTTCGCACCTGCACGTCGACTGGTCGTGCTTGTGCCGCAACCGCTGGACTGAGCCTCAAAACTGCGGCGCCACATGCAAAACACCCGAGCATGAGCGCTATCAGGATTGAGAGGATCGGCGCCCGCGATTGACTCATGTTCACCGCGCCTACGCTAGGTGCGAATGGTCACACTTCGCCATCGCGGCGCCCGAATACACTGTGCATCGTTATGAGGTGCAACACACGGTCCGTCGAAGCGACATTGCAGCTGGCTTCCTCGCTGGCGGAGGTGGTGGTGCCCGGCGACGTGATCCTGCTGACTGGCGAGCTTGGAGCCGGAAAGACCGCGTTCACGCAGGGATTCGGTCGCGGACTTGGAGTCACCGAGCCGATTACCTCTCCAACCTTCACGCTGGTTCATGAGTATGAAGGCCGGATTCCGATATTCCACCTTGATGTCTACCGACTGAAGCACCTCGATGAGGCTCTCGACTTGGCGCTTCCCGAGATGATTGATGGCGATGCGGTCACCGTTATTGAGTGGGGTGATGTGATCTCCACGATTCTCCCGCCCCAGTACCTTCAGATTTCGTTTCATCACGGTGACAGCGATGACGATCGATACATCGATTTCGACCTGATTGGTGGAGGTTGGGTGACTCGAGAGCGTGCGCTCAGTGCGTGCCTGACACCTTGGATCGAGGATCAACGGTGCTAATTCTAGGTATAGATACCGCCACGATGCAGTCTGGGTGTGCGATTGGCGGCCATGAGGGCGTGCTTGCCTCCACGCAGTGTTCCAGGGGGCGACGTCACGCGGAGAACCTCGCGCCAGCGATTGAGTTCGTGTGCGAGCAATCGGGGATTGAACTCAAGAACATTGGCGTCATCGCAGTGGACGTTGGTCCTGGGCTGTTCACCGGGCTTCGGGTTGGAATGGCCACTGGTCGTGCACTGGCGCATGGTCTTGGAATTCCAATGATTGGTGTCCCAAGCCTGGATTTGTTGGCCTTTGCTGCGAGGCTCACCCCGCGACTCATTGGTGCTGTGGTCGATGCTCGTCGAGGAGAGGTGTATTTCTCGACCTATCGTCAGGTGCCGGGGGGAATCCAGCGTATTGACGAGTACTCAGTGGGTTCTCCTGAGGAAGTGGCATCGAGATTTCAGGCCATGCGCGATGAAGTCTTGCTCGTCGGCGACGGCGCTCGCCGGTACTCCGAGTTGTTTGCTGAGAATCCAAAGATCGAACTTGCCGATCCAAGCCTCGACTATCCCAGCGCGATTTCGTTGGTGCAGCTTGCTCACGCTCAGGCGATGCGCGAGGAGTTCTTGCCACTTGGTGAGGTGGAACCGATGTATCTCAGGCGGCCCGACGCGGAAATCAACTGGGCTGTCCGCGATCGCTCGGCTAGCTAACTAGTCGTGGTCGATATCGAACCTATGAAGGTTCGGCATCTGCGCGGCGTGGTGGCGATTGAGAACCAAACGAGCGGTCATCCGTGGTCACTTCGGCTGTTTGAGTCCGAGCTTCGGCAGACCAATTCGCGTTGTTTCGTTGCAATGGCACCGCATTCAGTGGTCGTTGGATTCGGTTGTCTCCTCACAACTGGATTTGAAACGCACGTCACCAACATTGCTGTGGCGCCCCAGTTTCAGCGTCATGGGATTGGCCAACAGTTGCTCTGCCGACTCGTCGATGAATCTATTGCGCTCGGGTTGCAGGAGGTGACGCTCGAAGTTCGCGCCACGAATGCCAGCGCTTCGCGGCTGTATGAACGGTTCGGCTTTGTCGAGGAGGGAGTTCGTCCGAAGTACTACGCCGATACTGGCGAGGACGCGATCATCATGTGGCTGCGAGGCCTGCTCGAGCCTGAGGTTCAAGCGCGGCTGGCGTCACTTCGCGAGAAGTGAGTCAACTCGAGTGGTCGGCTGGCAATTGAGGCCGGCGCTACCATCTGGGTCGTGACTGCACGCATCGAGCTAGGTCCAGACCAACCAATTCTGGGTATAGAGACTTCCTGTGACGAGACCGCCGCTGCCTTGGTGAGCGGTGGAACGACGGTCCTTTCCTCGGTGGTCTCCTCCCAGATTGATCTGCATGCTCGGTTCGGTGGCGTGGTTCCTGAGATCGCGAGCCGCGCCCATCTTGAGCTCATCGTGCCCGTGGTTGCCGAAGCAATGGTGTCTGCTGGCTGCGCTGATTACCAGGTTGCAGCAGTTGCGGCGACCTATGGTCCCGGCCTCGTTGGGTCATTGCTCATTGGCGTGAGTGCTGCCAAAGCGCTGTCGATGGTGTGGGGGGTTCCTTTCGTTGGAGTGAATCATCTGGAAGCACACCTCTATGCATCGCTGCTTGAGGACCCGGCGCTGGAGTTCCCTCTTGTCGTTCTTCTCGTGTCGGGCGGCCACACGATGCTCGTCAGAATGGACGGCCCAGGGCGCTACGAGGTGCTCGGGCGCACCCTGGACGATGCTGCGGGTGAAGCCTTCGACAAGGTGGCTCGCTTCTTAGATCTGGGCTACCCCGGCGGCCCAGTGATTGACCAACTCGCTATGACGGGTAACCCTGAAGCGATTAACTTCCCGAGAGCGATGTTGCATGAGGGTCTGGATTTCAGTTTCTCTGGTCTGAAAACCTCGGTGGTGAATTGGGTACGAAAGCACCCAGACGTGGGCTCGGCAGACGTTGCCGCTTCGTTTCAACAGGCAGTGGTTGATGTGCTGATCGCCAAGACTCAGCGGGCTGCCCAGCAGTGTGGGGCCAAAGGGGTGTGCATTGGCGGGGGAGTAGCGGCGAACTCCCAGCTTCGGGAGTCGATCCTCGATCTCTGTGTTGCCGACGGGTTTCAGGCGTTCTTGCCGAGTCGGGCCATGTGTACCGACAATGCTGCGATGATTGCGGCAGCTGGCTGGTATCGCCTGTCGCTTGAGGGTCCAGATCGATTGGATCTTGGTGCGCAGCCGAATCTTGGTCTGGTCACAACCTGAGCCCACATTCAGGGCTCGTTAGCACTCGACGACTGAGAGTGCTAACGTTGGCACTCGTCGCCGGTGAGTGCTAATTGCCGGTTCGACTCCCACTTACCCATGCCAAACGCTATTGGAGGCATCTGCATGAACCTGCAGCCACTTGAAGACCGGATCGTTGTGCGGCCTGCTCAGGCAGAAGAGACCACGGCCTCTGGCCTGGTCATTCCTGACACCGCAAAAGAGAAGCCACAGCAGGGTGAAGTCCTTGCAGTGGGCGAAGGCCGATTCGGCGATGACAATGAGCGCATTCCTATGGACGTCAAGGTTGGCGACAAGGTTGTGTATTCAAAGTACGGCGGCACTGAAATCACCATCGAGGGCGAAGATCTCCTCATTCTGGCGGCGCGCGACGTGCTTGCCATCGTGAAGTAGGGCTGTCCGCATGGCAAAGATTTTGAAATTTGATGACGAGGCGCGCAGAGCCCTCGAGGCGGGCGTCAACAAGCTTGCTGACGCCGTCAAGGTCACCATCGGCCCCAAGGGTCGAAACGTTGTTCTTGATAAGAAGTTCGGCGCACCGACGATCACCAACGACGGAGTGTCAATCGCTCGAGAGATCGAACTCGAGGACCCCTTCGAGAACATGGGCGCACAACTCGTCAAGGAAGTTGCGACGAAGACCAATGATGTCGCTGGCGATGGAACAACCACCGCAACCGTCCTGGCTCAGGCCCTCGTTCGTGAAGGACTTCGCAACGTCGCGGCCGGCGCAAGCCCATTGGGCCTGAAGCGCGGTATCGAAGCCGGTGTCGCCGCCGCTGTCGAGTCAATCAAGTCGCAGGCCAAGGTGGTCGACGACAAGACCGAGATCGCTCAAGTTGCCGCGATTTCAGCTGCTGACGCAACCATCGGCGCAGTGATCGCCGATGCAATCGACAAGGTCGGCAAAGACGGAGTAGTGACAGTTGAGGAGTCCAACACCTTCGGCATGGAACTCGACTTCGTCGAGGGCATGC
>DORQ01000014.1:5371-5505 GCA_003514205.1 Acidimicrobiaceae bacterium | reverse complement strand
GAGCTCGAGTTCACCGAGGGCATGCAGTTCGACAAGGGCTACCTGTCTCCCTACTTCGTCACCGACGCTGAGCGTCAAGAAGCCGTCCTCGCGGACCCATATATCTTGTTCGTGAACGGCAAGATCAGCTCGGT
>DORQ01000014.1:720-5140 GCA_003514205.1 Acidimicrobiaceae bacterium | reverse complement strand
TCAACAAGATCCGCGGCACGTTCAGTTCTGTGGCTGTCAAAGCGCCAGGCTTCGGCGAGCGCCGCAAGGCAATGCTTGCTGACATGGCGATCCTCACTGGTGGTCAGGTCATTTCTGAGGAAGTTGGCCTCAAGCTCGACAACACGACGCTTGAGCTGCTTGGTCGGGCCCGCAAAGTGGTCATTACCAAAGATGAGACCACAATCGTTGAGGGCGCTGGCTCTGAGGACGATGTAAAGGGTCGGATTTCTCAGATCAAGCGAGAGGTCGAAGAGACCGATTCGGACTGGGATCGGGAGAAGCTTCAAGAGCGACTTGCCAAGCTTTCTGGCGGCGTTGCCGTGGTGAAAGTTGGAGCTGCCACTGAGGTTGAGCTCAAAGAAAAGAAGCACCGTATTGAAGACGCCTTGAGCGCAACTCGAGCTGCGATCGAAGAAGGTGTTGTCGCCGGTGGCGGCACTGCGCTGATTCGAGCTCGCGCAACGGTTCTTGCTGCAGCCGAGGCACTTGAGGGTGACGAGGCAACTGGTGCTCGCGCTGTCTGGCGTGCACTTGAGGCACCAGCTCGCTGCATCGCAGAGAACGCTGGACTTGAAGGCGCGGTAGCGGTTCGTCAGACCGAGAGCGAAAAAGGCAATGTTGGTCTGAACGCTGCTACTGGCGAGTTCGAGGATCTCGTCAAGGCTGGCGTCATCGACCCGGCAAAGGTGACTCGTGCAGCACTTCAGAACGCTGCGTCCATTGCTGGTCTTCTGCTCACCACAGAATGCCTGGTGGCCGACAAGCCTGAAGAGGCTGGTGCGGGCGGCGGTATGCCAGACATGGGCGGCATGGGCGGCATGGGCGGCATGATGTAGTCAGCCATTGGCTGGATCTCAGAAGGGCCCGCCTTGGCGGGCCCTTCTACGTTCTCCGAGCGATCGACGGAGGTAGCGATGGTAGAGAAATCCAGAGGCGGTCCGCAGTTGATCCCGCGGCCCTCTGACTGGCAGCCCGGTCCACCTCCGGCCTGGGCCCCCGCGATTGGTGCCTCCAGAACCGCATCGATCAAGGAGATCGAAGGCCTGCTTGCGCCAGGGCTGTCGCCAGTGGTCGATCACCCGGATGGCCCCCGAGTGGGGAGTCTCGCGGCTGGCTCTGTTCCAGCTCATGGTTCCTCGGGTCACTCGGCGGTAGCGGTTCTTTTTGCACCCGACCCCACCGCGGCTGCCGAGGAGACCGAGGTGTTACTCACTCGTCGGAGCTGGAACATGCGGAGTCACCGCGGGGAGGTTTCATTTCCCGGCGGGACCTACGAGGTAGGGGATCGCTCCGCTGCTGATACTGCATTGAGGGAGACTCATGAGGAGGTCGGGGTCGCGCCAGCCTTCGTAACTGTGGTGGGCCAGTTGGGCGAACGGAGCACATTCATCAGTTCTCGCCGAATCTTCCCCGTTGTTGGGCTTCTCCAATCTCGACCGTCAGTTCAGGCAGAAGCCGCAGAGGTCGATGCGATCTTGCATGTTGGGTTGACGTCGCTACTTCACCCCGATTGTTACCACAGCGAGATCTGGCAGTTCGGTGGCCAACGCCGAGTCATGCACTTCTTCGATCATGAACAGGACACCATTTGGGGACTGACAGCGGTGATCCTCGCCGAAGTGCTGGGTCACGTGTTCGGACCGAGCGTTGCTGAAGCTCACTAGTCGGGGTAAGCGCTTGGTATCCTGGAGGTACGCAACTTTCTGAGGAGCCTCATGCCGACACTTACCTTCGACGGCGAAACCCACGGTGAGATTGTCATCAAGGTGCGCCGCTGGCTTGCCTCGATTGACGGAGAGACCGAGGAGTCCATTTCAGCAGTCTCAGCAATCGAGCAGGGGGCAGAACTCACGAAGGACGCACTTCGGATCATCGCCGCCGCGGCGCCGTCGCCGATTGCGCGGACGGAGCTCATGAAGGGATTGACGAATCTCGGCTACAAAGCGACCGACACCACCAAGGATGCTCTCGTCAGCGGACTTGATTCGCTGGAGGAAGCAACCGGCGGAAGCGTCGTCCGTCAGGTTCAAAAGGCCGGACGTCGAGCGGCGTATGAGATGAACTCAACAATTGCCCGCCAGGTTCTGAAGTCACTTCGACCGTAGACCAGCTACAGAACCCTCCTGTGAGCAAGGCGCTGCTGCCGTTTGTTGAGGTGTTGTGATTCGCGCCTAGGATCCTGGCAGCGCCGAATGTCCTTCGGCGTTTCTGCGTTGCCGAGGAGAGCGATGACCACAATCGAGATTGGACTCGGAAAGTCAGCGCGGCGTGGCTTTCGCCTCGCTGAGCTGTCGATTGTCCCGTCGCGCCGTACTCGCGATGCTGATGATGTCGACACCAGTTGGAGGATCGACGCGTTCGCCCTGCCTTCGCCGCTTCTTGTGCGTGGGGAAGTAGGGAGCGAGCAGGCGGTAGGTGTTGTGGGCGCTGAGGCGTATCTAGATGGCGACAGCCTCGATGAGACTGCCTTGAAAGCGGCGTTGGCGCTTGCCGGTGAAGAAGGATTGCGGGCACTTGAGGTGCGGCCACAACGGGCGAAAACCATTGTGGAACTCCTTCCCACGCTAGAACTCGATCTGTTGATCATTCACGGCAAGATCGTCAGCGCCGAGCACGTCAGTCGCGAGCGGGAGCCGCTCAACCTCAAGCGACTCGTCCGGCAACTGGAGATTCCAGTGATCGTCGGCGCCTGCTCGAGTTATCAAGGTGCGCTTCACCTGATGCGCACTGGAGCAGCAGGTGTCATCGTTGGGGGCTCGGAACCTGTGGTTGGGGTGGGCGCGCCACTCGCCACAGCGATCGCAGATGTGCGCAGTGCGCGGATGACGCATTTGGACGAGACCGGGGTGTATTGCCAGGTGATCGCAAGCGGAGCATTGGAGACCGGAGCTGACGTCGCCAAGAGCGTTGTCTGCGGCGCTGACGCTGCACTCCTCGATGCCGATCGAGGGGGCGCGCTGAGCACTCAGGAGATCATCTCGGGCTTGCGTGCAACGATGGCAACCTGTGGCTACGAGAACCTCAAAGAGTTCCAGAGCGCTGACTTGGTTGTGGCAACGTGACTGAGACCGTGCTTGTTGTTGATTTCGGGGCGCAATATGCCCAACTGATCGCGCGCCGTGTTCGCGAAACCCAGGTGTACTCCGAGATTGTCCCCTATACGGTGACCGCAGATGAGATTGCTCGAAGAAGCCCCAAGGGGCTGATATTTTCTGGCGGTCCGAAGTCAGTGCATCAAGAAGGCGCCCCGTCGATTGACCCCGGAATCTACGCGCTCGGCATTCCGATCTTGGGTATTTGCTACGGAGCCCAACTCCTAGCCCGCGACTTGGGCGGAGAGGTCGCCAAGACTGGTAGCGCTGAGTATGGCCGCGCCGAACTCGTTGTGACTCAAACGGGAACGCTGTTTGAGGACACTGGATCACAACAGGTATGGATGTCGCACTTCGACACGATTACGTCGCCCCCGCTCGGAGCCACCGTGGTAGGCACGACGGCCGAAACTCCTGCAGCCGTGTTCGAATGGGATGAGCGGGGGATATACGGGGCCCAGTACCACCCCGAGGTTCTCCATACCCCTGAGGGTCAACGACTGATTGAGCGCTTCGTCGAAGGTCCTGCTGGCTGTTCGCGGACCTGGACCATGTCGAACTTCATTGCCGAGGCTGTGGAAGCCATCCAACAACAGGTCGGCGATGGCCACGCGATTTGCGGCCTGTCTGGCGGTGTGGACTCGGCTGTGGCAGCAGCTCTGGTGCACCGTGCGATCGGTCACCAACTCACCTGCGTGTTCGTGGACACCGGGCTGATGCGCCTCGATGAGGGCGAGCAGGTCATTGATACCTTCAAACGCCATCAAGGAATCGACCTGATCGATGTCGATGCTACGGAGAGGTTCTTCTCCAAGCTCGCTGGAGTCACCGAACCTGAGCACAAACGGAAAGTCATCGGCGAGCAGTTCATACGAGTCTTTGAGGAAGCAAAGGCTGGCGTTTCTGACGCGAAGTTCCTCGTTCAAGGCACCCTGTACCCAGATGTGATTGAGTCGGGGACGACGCACGCCGCGAAGATCAAGTCGCACCACAACGTTGGGGGGCTGCCCGAGGATCTGGATTTTGAGCTCGTGGAGCCACTTCGGCTGCTGTTCAAGGATGAGGTTCGAACCGTTGGAACCGAACTTGGCCTCCCTGACGAGATCGTGTGGCGACAGCCATTTCCGGGGCCCGGCCTTGGTGTCCGCATCATTGGTGAAGTGACCCGCGAGCGAGTTGACCTGCTGCAGCGTGCTGACAAGATCGTTCGGGATGAGTTGAAGTCAGCCGGTTTGGAACGCGAGATTTGGCAGTCATTCGCCGTGCTGGCAGACATCCGATCAGTGGGTGTGATGGGCGATGAACGC
>DORQ01000014.1:412-579 GCA_003514205.1 Acidimicrobiaceae bacterium | reverse complement strand
TGATGGGCGATGAACGCACCTACGGGCACCCCATCATCATCAGGGCGGTGACGAGCGAGGATGCGATGACTGCTGATTGGGCCCGGATCCCCTATGAGGTGCTCGACGTCATGTCGTCTCGGATCATCAACGAGGTGCACGGGATCAACCGAGTGGTGTACGACATC
>DORQ01000014.1:0-192 GCA_003514205.1 Acidimicrobiaceae bacterium | reverse complement strand
GAGTGAATTCCTGCCGGGAGCGAATATGACGATTGTGGTCAATTTCCCGCAGATTTCGTAACCTGGTTGTCATATTTGCATTGGCCTGGCACCATTGAGAGTCTTATGTCCTTGTTTCCTTCCTCGTTCTACGCACATCGACCAAGTTCAATGCGTCATCGCCTGATTGTCGGCGGGGTAGTGGCGGCGCTG
>DORQ01000024.1:18408-18587 GCA_003514205.1 Acidimicrobiaceae bacterium | reverse complement strand
GGAAGCCTTGAAGCCTATGACCGTGGCGTGCGCTGGGAGCGAGAGCGAATTCAGGTGCATGGCAGCCGTTGGCTCGCCATGTGTTTGCCTGTGTGGCTCTACTCCTATTACCACGAGAAGGGCGGGTCGGCCATGGTGCATTACATTGCGGTGAACGGCCGGACCGGCGAAGTGATGGG
>DORQ01000024.1:18028-18206 GCA_003514205.1 Acidimicrobiaceae bacterium | reverse complement strand
CTCGAGGGTCTTGTGATTGCATTCTTGGGAGCCACGAGATGATCGCCCACCTTGTGAGCGCGATCCTGGCCACGACGACGGGGATCTTCGCTGAGTCAAACGGCAACGGCACGTTGCTGTTGTTGGCGCTTGGTCCCGCTGGCGGAGGTGGGTTGTATTGGGCGTTGTACCGCTACTA
>DORQ01000024.1:17468-17827 GCA_003514205.1 Acidimicrobiaceae bacterium | reverse complement strand
TGGTATGGACCGCAAGGTCGACGAGATCAGGGGCACGAGGAAAACAAGCATCGATGGGGACAACCGGGTGAATCATCGTCAGCGGGTGGAGCGCGTGAGTTCTGGTTGAGCAGCCCAACGAATGCGAATTCTGTGTCGTATAGAGTGCCTCCAATGTTGTTCGAAGCAAGCGATAGATCCTCGGATCGAATGCCGCCGCGGATTGGCATGGTCGGGGGCGGGCAACTAGCTCGGATGACTGCCGTTGCGGCATCTCGACTCGGGCTGTCGATCTCGGTGATGGATCCCGAGCTCGACTGTCCCGCGTCCTCAGTGGCACAAGTGGTCATCGGTGATCCCCTCGACGTTGACGCGCTCGT
>DORQ01000024.1:17064-17327 GCA_003514205.1 Acidimicrobiaceae bacterium | reverse complement strand
GAGTTTGGACGCAGCGTCGACGTGGTGACCTTCGACCACGAAGGAGTTCCGGTAGAACTCGTCGAAGCGCTCCAAGCCCAAGGCGTTGCCGTGGCTCCCGGCGCCGTGGCCTGCTGGTTTGCCTTCGACAAGGCAGTGTCGCGGAGGTCGTTGGCTGATCTCGGTTTCCCAATCCCGGCGTTCGAGGTCGTGTCCGATGCCGCCGGAATCGTGCAGTTTGGCGCTGAGCACGGCTGGCCGGTCGTCGCGAAGGCAGCGCGCGG
>DORQ01000024.1:10958-16809 GCA_003514205.1 Acidimicrobiaceae bacterium | reverse complement strand
GTCGCCCGGCGGCCATCGGGGGAGATCGTGACATACCCCCCGGTGTCGACGGTGCAGCGGGACGGAATGTGCGCCGAAGTCACCTGCCCTGCCGCCATCGCGCCGCAGGTGACGCAGGCAGCGGGTCAGCTTGCCATTGAGTTGGCAACGGTGGCTGAGCTCGTCGGCGTGATGGCCATCGAATTGTTCGTGGTTGGTGACCAGTTACTCGTAAACGAGATGGCAGTGCGACCTCACAACACCGGGCACCACACTATCGAGGCCTGTGTGACCTCCCAGTTCGAGCAGCATGTGCGAGCCATTCTCGATCTACCGCTTGGAAGCACGGCACTGCGGGCACCGGCCGCTGCCATGTACAACATCATCGGTGCAGCTGATGGACACGATCCAAGAAATGACTTGTCGGGAGCGCTTGGGGTCGCTGGAGCTCACGTGCACCTGTACGGCAAGTCGGCGCGACCCAATCGAAAGCTTGGCCATGTCACGGCGCTTGCCGATTCGGTCGAGCAGGCACGGGCGATCGCTCAGACAGCTGCAGATCTGTTAAGTCATTCCACCACCACTACCACCATGGCCATGGCCATGGCCACCACCACGGCCGCTCACACGCCAGGAGTACCGCAATGACCACAACACCACTGGTTGGCATCGTTATGGGGAGTTCCTCCGACCTCGACACGATGCGACCCGCTGCAGACATCCTTGCGGAGTTCGATGTGCCCGCTGAGCTGCGCGTGGTGTCAGCGCACCGTACGCCTCGAAAGATGATGGAATACGCCGAGTCGGCAGCCGACCGAGGTCTTCGCGTCATCATTGCCGGAGCGGGTGGGGCAGCGCATCTTCCCGGCATGCTCGCAGCGATCACCGATCTGCCGGTCATCGGTGTTCCCGTTCCGTTACGTCACCTCGATGGAGTCGATTCGCTGCTCTCGATGTTGCAGATGCCCGCCGGTGTGCCCGTTGCGACGGTCTCCATTGGGGGTGCGAAGAACGCCGCACTCCTCGCTGCTCGCATCCTGGCAGTCAGCGATCCTCAGCTCAGCCTGCTCCTCGCACAGGATCGTGAACGGCGCGAAGCAATGGCCGAAGAGCAAGACCGAGCCCTCAGCGGCGGGGAACTGACATGAGCGACCTCTGCGGCACATGAATCCTGATCACTGGTGTCGTACCCGCTGAGCTTGAAGATCCGAGTTTCAATTCGTGAGTTATCGTACGTACTCAGGCAACTAGGGGACTATGGATGGATGCGCTAGATACCCGCTCAAGGTGGACCTTCCTGACGAATCACGCGCACGTCCTTGTGTGCATTGCCGACGAACCTGATGTTCGGGGTCGCGACATCGCCGCCAAGGTCGGGATTACCGAACGTGCAGCGCAAGCGATCATCTCGGACCTTGTCGCCGATGGGTATGTCTCAAAGATCCGCGAAGGTCGCCGCAATCGGTATGAGCTACATCTGAATAGACCGCTACGCCACTCGCTCGAGGCCGAGCAGAGCGTCAGCGAATTACTACAAGCACTCGGGCGTTTGGGATTCTCTCACTAGCGCGATCTCGCCCGCCACGCTGAAGAGCGCAGCGGGCGAAGACCTTTTGGAAACGAATCAGGCTCGGGAAGTCGCAGGACGTGAGTTTCCAGTGGCTCCTCGACGGCGCCATGCTTTCTCGCCCTCGAGTATCGCGAGGAGAACAAGGCCCGAACCAACACACACTCCGAGGTCGAAGAGTCCAAGTGGCTCAAGATCGAGGAAGCCGTTCAGTGGGGTGTACAGCGCCAAAAGCTGTAAGACAGACACGCCAACTACCGTGCCTGTCATCACCGGGTTGGACCAGAGACCAATAGTGCGAAGCGAGGCAGTAGTGGACCGTGTTCCGATTGCCTGGAAGATCTGCAGGAACGCAAGGCTGGTGAAGATCATGGTTTGCCACTGGCTCTTATTGGTGGCCTCATAGATGAATCCAATGGCGAGCGAAGCAGCGCCGATCAACGCCCCAATCCAAGCCGCTTGGATTCCTAGCCCACCTGCCCAGATCGAGGCTCCCGGCCTGTGGGGATCTCTGCCCATGACGCCTTTCTCTGCTGGTTCTACACCCAGGGAGAGCCCGAGGAGGCCGTCAGTCATCAGATTGAGCCAGAGCAGTTGCAGCGGTAGGAGTGCTACTGCTGTTGCGACGCCGCCTCCTGCGAGTAGGAACGGTACAGGCCAAGCGAGCATCACGATGATCTTGCCGATGTTGCCCGCAACAGCGAACTTCACGAAGCGACGAAGATTGTCATAGATGACACGCCCCTCTTCAACTGCGGCGACGATCGTCGCGAAGTTGTCGTCTCGAAGCACGATGTCAGAGGCCTCTTTGGAGACATCAGTTCCCGTGATGCCCATCGCCACACCGATGTCCGCCCGCTTGAGTGCGGGTGCATCGTTGACACCATCACCGGTCATCGCAACGATTTCGCCCCGCCCTTGCAGCGCGCCCACAATGCGCAGCTTGTGTTCAGGCGATACCCGAGCAAACACCGATGTGCTGGCGACGGTTGCGGTCAGACCAGCTTCGTCCAGTTGGTCGAGTTGGGCCCCAGTGATGACGGAACCGTTCTTTGTAATACCGAGGTCGGTTGCGATGGCCTGTGCTGTGAGCGGATGGTCACCGGTGATCATCACTGTTCGAATACCGGCAGTGGTGCAGGTGGTCACCGCATCGCGGACCTCGACACGGGGTGGGTCGATGATCCCGATGAGCCCGAGCAAGGTGAGTTGCTGCTCTGCCACCTCGACGCTGACGTCGGTTGGAACGGTTCGGAACGCAACTCCAAGTACTCGCATGCCCCCCTCGGCCATCGCGTCGTTGGCCGCGAGCACACGTTGACGCCAGTCCTCATTCATCGGCACAGCGTGGTTGTTGTCCCAAACGGCAACGGTGTCGGAGAGGAGACCGTCGACAGCGCCCTTCACGAAGGCGATTGGCTCATTACTAGGGAGGTCGTCGAGGACCTGCAGTATCTCGGTTCCGAGGCCAGCATGAACAGTGCTCATTCGCTTTCGCTCGGAGTCAAAGGGTCGTTCGGCTGATCGCGGAGTCGAGGATCTGAGGTCGACCACGCTGATGCCAGCATTGTGTGCTGCCGAGAGGAGAGCGGTTTCGGTCGGATCGCCGAGGGTAATGAGTTCGCCGTTGTCATCGATCTGGGCATCGCTGTCGTTGCACAACACGCCAGCGGCGAGGGTCAGTGAAGCGGCCCGGCTCAGCGGTGTCGGGCCCTCATCATCAAGGCGCTCCGCGCCTCCTGCAACGTCAACCACCGTGACAGTCATCTTGTTTTGGGTCAAGGTGCCGGTCTTGTCTGAACAGATCACTGTGACTGAGCCCAGAGTCTCGACAGCTGGCAGCTTCCTGATCAGAGCGTTCCGCCGCAGCATGCGCTGGGCGCCGATCGCGAGAGTGAAGGTCACTACCGCGGGAAGCCCTTCGGGAATGACCGCCACAGCGACGCTGATCGCGGTGAGTGCCAGGGTAGAGAAGGACTCGCCGCCGAGCGCTCCCATGCCAACCACGATGCCGGCAACTACCACACCGGCCAGTGCGAGCTGTTTGCCGACCTTGTCGAGCCGCTCCTGTAAGGGGGTTTGATCGCTTGACACCCCTTGCAGAAGGGTTGCGATCTTCCCGAGCTCAGTGTTCATGCCGGTCTCAACAACCATGCCACGGCCGCGCCCGTACGTAACCTGAGTGCCTGAGTAGGCCATGTTGACGCGGTCGCCAATGCTCAACTCGCGTCCAGCGAACGCGATTGACTCCTTGTCCACGGGCTCCGATTCGCCTGTCAAGGCCGCTTCCTGAATACGGAGGCTGGCAGATTCGAGCAGTCTCAGATCTGCTGGCACAACGTTGCCCGCCTCAAGGGACACGAGGTCGCCGGGAACTAGGTCCACTGATTCAATCTCGACAGCTTGGCCGTCACGAATCACGCGGACAGTTGGGACGGCCATCCGCCGGAGCGCCGCAATGGCTTTCTCAGCGCGATATTCCTGAACGAAGCCGAGCAGTGCGAACAGCACCACAATCGTGCCGATGGCGCCTGCTTCGAGGAATTTTCCCAGCGCCAGCGACAATGCAGCGGCACCAATGAGGATCAGCACCATCACTGCAGTGAGCTGCTCCCACAGCAACTTCAGAGGACCCGAGCCGCCAGTTTCCTTCAGCTCGTTCGGGCCGTGAATTGCCAGTCGGGCTTTGGCCTCCTCCTCGCCAAGTCCATCAATACTGGAAGACAGTCGATCCATCGTGTCTGGGATGTCGAGCTGATACCAGTTCACGGCGTTACCGCCAGGCGAACCACTCTGAGTGAGCGTGCCGTCGCCAGGCCAAGTGGCCGTTGGATCCTCAAGAGTTGCAGTATCTCGGGGGGAAGTGTTTCTGGAGGTTTCCATTGCTTCGTTCCTATCTCGAATGCTCGCGCGATTCGCCTGAACGAAGGTCTTCCCCATCCTGTCATCGACAGGACTGCAGGCCGGAGTGGTATTGACCACACGAGATGACGACACTGCGATGGTTCACGGGGTACTCCCCTTCGAGGACGACTGTAGCGCTCGAAGAGGCAGTTCAGCAACGAAGGCCGGATTCCGTGTGGCGTGACGCCGCCATTAGCTGTTGATTGCGTCGAGCAGGTCGAGCCGGGACGCTCTGCAAGCTGGGCGAACTCCAGCCGCCATGCCAACAATCCCGCCGATCGCAAGGATCAGTCCCAGCTGGCCGACTGATGCGGAGAAGCTGCCCAGCTCGGGCCCATCGCTCAACGCCGAGACCAAACCCCAGGCCGCGACTAGTCCAATCAGCATGCCGAGAACTGTGCCGAATATGGAGATGACAGCGCCTTCCCAACGGATCATTGCCCGCGTTTGGCCACGAAGCTGGCCCACTGCCCTCAAGAGCCCAATTTCGCGTCGACGTTCGTGGACCGACAGCGAGATGGTGTTGGTGATTCCCATGACTGCAATGACAACGGAGAGGGCAAGCAAGACATAGATGATGGACATCGTCTCGCGGACCTCGCCTGCTGCCTCCTCGATGAACTCGGTGCGAGTTTGCGCCTTCGGGGCATTGAGTTTCGAGCCGACGGTGTTGATCGCAGTCCGGGCCTCAGCCGGGCTGGTCCGCGCCGCTGTGAGGACGAGGATCTGCCGTACCGACGGTTGTGTGCTCTGTAGTTCCCACACGTCAGTGGGCATGACCAAATCTCCCAGGATCTCGGCCCTTGTGTAGATGGCCCCAATCCGCATGCTCAACTCGGAGCCATCGCCGAATGCGACCTCGACCCGCTCACCAAAGGTCCAATCTTTCTCCTTGGCTAACGCCTCCGAGACTGCAATCGCGTTGCCAGTGACTGACCCTAGTGAGCCCTGGATGACCTCAGGCTCGACCAGTCGCGACAGGGTTGCAGTCTCGACAGCTATCAGGCTGACCCCGACGCCTCCGATACGGACAGCGCCGTTGGAGAACGAGGCTGCGGCCTCCACTTCGTCGAGCGCCTTGAGTTGTTGAACCAGTTGAGGGTCAAGACCGGGGCCAGTGAACCCGCTGGCCCCCACCACGAAGTCGGCCCGGAGCGAACCAGCCACTGTCTGATCTACTGATGCAACCAGCGATGAACCAAACACGGTGAAGAGAGTGACAACTCCCACCCCCACGATCAGGGCAGTGGCGGTCCGTGCAGTGCGTCGTGGCGAACGCATGGCGTTCTGGCGAGCAAGGTCACCTGTGACGCCCCGGAACCTACTGAGCGGCGCAGCGATCAATGAGGAGGCTCGTTTCGAAATGCCCGGGCCGCTCACGACTGCGCCGACAAGAACTAC
>DORQ01000024.1:10560-10861 GCA_003514205.1 Acidimicrobiaceae bacterium | reverse complement strand
CCGCTCACGACTGCGCCGACAAGGACTAGCACAGCGCCACCTGCCACAACGCCGAGCGGTGCATCCCACCAACCCAACGCGGGAGCACACAACACTGTGAGCCCACCGATCAACGTGACGGACCCAATCCCCAGTCGAACACGAGACACGGCCAGCGCCTCGGCCGCAGCGGAACGGAGCGCCGCGATCGGCGGTATGCGGCCTGCTTCGATCGCTGGGAATATCCCAGCGAAGACTGTGGTGACGAAGCCGACACCGGCCGCGACCGCCAAGCCGGCCGGATTGATGTGTAGCCCGTCGG
>DORQ01000024.1:9330-10448 GCA_003514205.1 Acidimicrobiaceae bacterium | reverse complement strand
GACTGGATTGATGTGTAACCCGTCGGTGGGTAGATCCAGCCCAAGCGCCTGGAAGATTGTGAGAAGCCCCTGGGCGAGCCCGACCCCGGCACATGCCCCTGCCGCCGAGGCAACAAGGCCCAGGACAGCGCTCTCAATGGCAATCATGGTCACCACTTGCCGGCGAGTTGCGCCAACTGCTCGGAGTAAGGCCGACTCTCGTGATCGGTGAGCGATCAGCACCGAGAAGGTGTTGTTGATGCTGAACGTTGCAACCAGCATGGCGACTCCGGAGAACACAAGAAGGAACCCGCGGAGGAAATCCAGGAAGTCTGCGCCGATCGCGGCGACCTGCTCCCGGGTGAGCTGGTTGCCAGTGAGTGCCTCGTAGCCATTTGGAAGGGCTGCAGAAACGCGCCGACTGAGGTCCCCAGCATCGACTCCGTCCTCGGCTCCGATGACCAGTGCCGTTGCCTCCTGCTTTCCGTCCACGAGGAGCTCGCGAGCGACCTCGGGTGCGAAGAAGGTGAAGGTTGCTCCGCCAAGGGACTCAACGTCTGCAACCGCAGCGATCCCCACGATGGTCACCTGTACGGCCGATGGTGCAAGCACCGTGGTGTGAGATCCGATCTTGAGCCCACCTGCTTTCGCTGTGCCCTGATCGATCACCACCTCGCCGGGCGCAGTTGGCGACCTCCCATCGGTCAATCGGAACGGGTTGAGCGAACTGTCGCTCCATCCGCCACCGAATGTCGGCGGCCCATCACCTCCCATTGGCTCGCCGGCCGAATTGAGGATCTGGGCGACTCCTTCAATCTGGGGCTCGATACTCGCGACCCCAGGAATCTGGCTCAGGTCGTCGATCAGAGCGATAGGTACCAGATCCCGTTGAAGGAATCCTTCGGCCTCAGCAACGGTGCTCGATCGAACGATCACGTCGGTGGGGGCATTGAACTGGCCGTATGCGGCGTCGAATCCGTTGCTCATGGTGTCGCCCAACACAATGGTCCCCGAGAGGAATCCGACGCTGAGCAGGACAGCGAGCGAGGTTCCGACCAACCGCCGCTTGTTGGCAGCCACCGAGCGAATCGCAAGGAACCACATATCAGGCTGCCGTTCCGTGAGTCGCGCGAGATGAG
>DORQ01000024.1:7866-8954 GCA_003514205.1 Acidimicrobiaceae bacterium | reverse complement strand
CTGGGCGGCTCACGAGGGCTCTGGCTACGGCAACTCGCTGTTGTTGTCCACCGGATAACTCCGAGGGGCGATGGTCGAGTCGTTGAGCGAGCCCGACGGTGCCAATCACTGCATCGAACCAGTCCCGGTCTGCTGTTCCGCCACCGAGCCGCAGCGGAAGAAGGATGTTCTCCTCCGCTGTGAGTGTCGGAATCAGGTTGAATGATTGGAAGACAAACCCGACGCGAGTGCGTCGCAGCTTCGTCAGGGCCTTGTCGTCGAGCGAGCCAAGCTCCACATCGCCGATGAACACCTGTCCGGAACTGAGCGAGTCGAGACCGGCAACGCAGTGCATGAGCGTGGACTTCCCCGACCCCGAGGGGCCCATGATGGCGGTAAACCGCTCGCTCGGAAACTCGACTGAGACCTCATTGAGCGCCACGACGGTCGTGTCGCCAAGCCCGTAGGATTTAGACGCGGCGCAGGCACGTGCTGCCGGCAGCGGGCCAACCCCGAGCGACTGGTGTTGGGGCGCGTTGGGAGAAGCTGTTGTCATTGTTGTTACCTCGTGATCGGGTTAGGTCAGGGTTGATACGCGACGGTGACGTCGCCATTGTCCGAATTCGCCCGGATCGAGCGGGAGCTCTCCGGGTTGGTTCTAATCGGTGTGGTCACCGTGCCGGTGTCGGTGGTCGCAATGAGAGCGAAGTCGATACCTTCAACCTCGGCTGAATGGGGGAGTATGACCTCCACATCACCGTTGTCCGATTCGGCACGTACCCGGGTGGGGGAGTCGCCGAACTCGAGTCGGAGGGCGCCATTGTCGGTCTTCGCCGCCGCTGTTGGGCCAGTGAGGTTTTCGCCGCGTAGGTCGCCATTGTCACTGCGCATGGTGAGGGAACCGGAGAGGTTTGTGACGATGATGTCTCCGTTGTCGGTGGCCAGGTCTGCATCACCAGAGATCCGATGCGCCGCAAGATCGCCATTTGAGGAGGTGACACTGAGTTTGATTCCGGCTGGGACAACGAGGTCGAGGGATTGCAGGCAGTTGTCGCTTAGCCAGCCGCACTCGCTCGTGATGGTGAGGGATCGACCGGAACGGCGAGTGG
>DORQ01000024.1:1998-7720 GCA_003514205.1 Acidimicrobiaceae bacterium | reverse complement strand
GTAGGTGGGGTCGAAGATTCCGACACGAAGCGATGCCTCAGTCAAGATCTCAGTCGCGCTCGCGCTGCCGGAGGCTGTGACCTTGCCCTCTTCGACGTTCACGATGATCTCATCGATGCTGTCGGCCTCGAAGCGGGAGTTTCGCGACTCGGTGCGAGATGCGAGCTGGTCGACTGCCTCCCAGCCGAACCACATCAGTGCGACTACTGCGAGGACCGATCCGCCGATGCGCCACAAGCGTTGGATGGGTGTCATCAGGCACCTACCCAACGAAGCACTGCGAGCACGCGGCGATGGTCTGATTCGGCTGGCGGAAGATCAAGTTTGGTGAAGATATTGGTGACATGCTTCTCCACGGCACCCTCGCCGACGATGAGTGCCGAAGCGATGGCGGAATTGCTGCGGCCCTCTGCCATGAGGCTCAGGACCTCTCGTTCTCGAGGGGACAGGGTGGCGAGTGGGTCGGTCATGCGGGAGCGGGCGAAAATCTGGCTGACGACCTCAGGGTCGAGCACGGTACCGCCGCTCCCGACTCGCTCGACGGCGTCCAAGAAGTCCGACACATCCGCGATCCTGTCCTTCAAGAGGTAGCCGATCCGCCCCACATCACCTGCGAGCAATTCAGAGGCATAGGTTTCCTCGACATATTGGGAGAGCACCAGAATCGCGATCTGGGGAAGCGCGCCTCGAATGGTGATTGCCGCGCGGAGCCCGTCGTCGGTCAACAGCGGTGGCATCCGCACATCGACCACGGCGAGGTCTGGCTTGAGTGATGTTGCTGCATCGACAAGGGTGTCGGCGTCGCCGACGGCTCCCACAATTTCGTGGCCTCCTTCCTCAAGGAGTCGGATGAGGCCAGCGCGTAACAGCACGCTGTCCTCGGCGATCAGGATTCGCATGGCAACTCCACAAGGATGGTTGTCGGGCCTCCGCCCGGGCTGATGATTCGGATCCACCCGCCAAGGGCGCTCACCCGTTCGACCAAGCCTTTGAGGCCGGTGCCCTGCCCCGCGTCGGAGGTGGCGGTGGTAGTGGCGTTGGCGGTGGTAGTGGCGTTGGTGTCACCGATGACGGCATTGGCTGAGGCTCCGCCAATGCCGTCATCGGTGACTGCAATGGTGAGTCGGTCAGCGACTCGGGCGATTTCGACCGTTGCCCGGCTGGCCTGCGCATGGCGGTCGACATTGACGAGTGATTCGGAGACAATGAAGTACGCGGCGCTCTCGATTGCAGGGGAGGGTCGAGTCGGAACATCCACGAGCAAGGTCACCGGAACGATTGCTCGTGCCGCCACAGCGGAGAGAGCGGCGTCAAGACCACGGTCCTCAAGGATGACTGGGTGGACACCGCGGATGAGGTCCCGCAGTTCTTTCATCGCCGCCTTCACTTCGTCGTGTGCTGAGGCAACGAGTTCCTTGGCGCGTTCGTGGTCGGTGTCGAGATGGTTCCGAGCCAAGCCCAAGTCCATGGCCACAGCGATCAGACGTTGCTGCGCACCATCATGCAAGTCGCGTTCGATACGTCGACGTTCGGCCTCGGCGGAATCGATTGCGGCAGACCGACTCGTCTCGAGTGCGTCCACCTTGGCGCCCAGTTCGGCCTCTCGGGAGCGCCCAAGAAGCCAACGAGCAATGGCAATGTCGGCGTTGCCCATCGCAACCGTGAGCCACGGGGCAAGGATGGTGAGCCCCACGAGGCCAAGTACACCTGCTACTGCTGCCTGCCACCCGCTATTGATCTGGAACCATCCGAGCTGCGAGCGGTCTTCAGGCAGGAGCCAGATCCAGGCTGGAAGCGTGGCAAGCACAGCGCTGCCAGCCCAGACCCACGGCGCAATTGTGGCGAAGAACAACGCCGGGGGGAAGTGGAGTATCGACCAAGCGACCTCCCGCCACCGCTGCGGACTCAACAACGTGGCTTTCATTCGAGCCCACCGACGTGCATCGGTCGATGGCGGAGGGGAGAGGTCGGTCAGCTCGACATTCAGCAGCGCGGCAAACCTGGACCGGTCGATGTTTGCTGACCAGCTCGCCAGCACCAGGGTGAACCAGAGGAGGGCGATTGCAACTGGAACGAGGACAACGAGGCTGACAGCCGTGACGAGGACCGTGAACACCAAGGAGAAGATCACCGAGGCCGTCACCGCTCCAGTGAGGAGGTGGACGAGGGTCCACCAGGTTTGGGTGCTACGCCACGGCCGGAACAGATCGGAGATCATGTGGTCCACCGTATGCATTGTGGTGGACCGTCACAATGACGCTCGCCCACGACTGCGTTGGGGGGCTAACCCCACCTGGGGGAAGTGTGGGCCGAAGAGTGCTGGCGCGGTAGACGAACAATGATGTGCAACCCTCCGGTGGGCGGCGCGGTGACATCGACTGTTCCGTGGTGCGCGGTGGCGACTGCCCCGACGATGGAGAGCCCGAGACCCGATCCACCGCGGTGCTTGGTCCGGTCTGGGGCGTTGCGGCGGAATGGTTCTAGGAGTGATGGCACTAGGTCAGGTGCTATCACGGGGCCGGAGTTGCTGATCTCGAGCACCGAGTTCTCACCGTCGGTATAGGTAGCGACAGAGATGGAACCACCGTTGGTGTTATACCGCGCTGCGTTCGTCACAAGGTTGGCGGCAAGGTGTTCGAGGAGGACTCCATCGCCGCGAGTCGGCGCCGGAGACAGGTCGGTGATGAGATCCAGTTGTGTATCTGCGATTTCAGTTTCGTGTTCAGCGAGCGCGACGTCGACCACATCGGCGAGATCGACTGGTTCGTCGACAATGAGCGTTGAGGAACTGGTGGCGAGGACCAGAAGCGCCTCGATGGCATGTTCAGCGCGATCGACGACAGGAAGGAGTCGCTCACTTGTCGACGAACCCCCTTGACCGGGCGATTCAGGGGAGGCACCAGAGCTCGGTGCAAGGTCGCCTGAGGTCTCCAACACAGTCCGAATGATCGACAGCGGTGTTCGAAGTTCATGCGACGCGTTCGCAATGAATCGTTGTTGGTTCTCAAAGGCAAGACTCAGCCGATCCAACATCTCATCGAAAGTGTCGCCAAGTTCTCTGAGTTCGTCGTTGGGCCCACCAAGGTTGAGCCGGGCACTGAGGTTCTGCTCAGATAGATTGCGGGCCGCAGCAGTGATCTCGTGGATCGGGCGAAGAACTCGACCAGCGGCAAACCATCCCAAGGCAATGGAGGCCGCTGCAGTCGCGAGGAGTGCGATGCTGGATTGAATCAGCAATTGGCGAAGCGTGTCGTCGCGGAACTTCTGCGCGCCAGCGACCAAGCGATTCATTTCGGCCTCAACCTCGGGTGGAGGACTCTGGTTGGAGAAAGCCTCGTCCGATTCAATGACGAGTTCGCCCGGAATCTGCGCGGAGTCGAGGGGGAAAGCGACAGCGGTATCGAGGGAAGATGCGGGGCCGGCCGAGACGGTGACAATGCCTGATGCAGCTGGGAGGTTGCGATAGGAGAACGCGTAGTTGATTGTCAGTAGCACGGCGCCAGCGAGAAAGAAGAGGACGCCGTAGAGGAGGGTGAGGCGGAGTCGGATCGTGATTGCTGGGCGGTTCATTTGAGCCGGTACCCGCTTCCGACGACAGTTTCGATGATTGCCGGGGGTCCGAGTTTGCGGCGCAGGCGCGCAACGGTGACTCGAACTGCGTTTGAGAACGGGTCAGCGTTCTCATCCCAGGCTCGCTCAAGCAGTTCCTCCGCGCTAAGCACCGCGCCGTCTGCTCGTATGAGTAGGTCGAGCACAGCGATCTCCCGGCGAGCGAGCCCAATCGGCCGTCCAGCCCTTGTCACCATGAGATGAGAGGGGTCGAGCACTAGGTCGCCGCGGGAGAGCGTGGGCGGTGGGCTTGATGGCCTGCGGCCAAGGGCGCGAACTCGAGCGATCAATTCGTCGAACGCGAACGGTTTCCCCAGGTAGTCATCTGCTCCGATGTTCAGTCCAGCGACCCGATCTTGGATCTCGCTGGCGGCGGTGAGCATCAGGATTCGAGCTTCGTACCCGTCAGCCACGAGTTGGCGGCACACGTCGTCACCATGGGTGCCAGGGAGATCACGATCAAGCACGATCACGTCGTAGGCGGTGAGGCTGGCCTTGTAGAGCGCTTCATCGCCGTCGAGCGCTATGTCTGCGGCGATCGCTTCGCGGTGTAGCCCTCGAGCGATTGCGTCAGCGAGTAGGTCTTCGTCCTCAACAACCAGCACTCGCATGATGCACCTCCTCGGTGGTCTCGATGAATGTGATCACGATGGAGGAACACACATAACAGGCATGTAACAGATCGGCGGCACGGTCGCTCGAAGTGTAACGAGGAGGTTATGCGAATCCACGTAGAACTCAGCCATGCCCGAACCGCGGGCGGTCAGGAGTATGACAACTATGAACCACAAATTTCGACCATGGATCATTGGACTGGGCGTCACAGCGGCGCTCCTTGGGGGAGCGTGCGGGAGCGATGCCACCGCATCGAGAGGTGCTGCTGATTCCTCCTCCAATTCGGCAGGAAAGGAGCCCTCTACCACCCAATCAGGATCCAGTGATGAGGGTAAGGAGGCCGTAGATCCAGCTGCACAGCAGGTGAAAATGGAAGAGGAGGTCGCGAAATGCATGAAAGCCAAAGGCTGGGAATACAAGCCGATGCCTCCGATGGAGCTCGATAATGATCAGTCCAACGGTGGATTCGGTGTCGTTGACGAGAAGTACGGAAAAGAGCACGGGTATGGCATTGTGGATGCCTTCTCAGGAGCGGCCCCCAGTGCCGGAGGAGGTGGCGGCTCCATGATCATTACTGGGACAGCCGGAGGGGCAGCCCCAGCCGGGGGAGCCGGCCAATCGAAGGACCCCAACGGTGAGTACGTCGAGTCATTGAGCGAAGGGGAGCGAGCCCAGTACTACGCCGATCTCTTCGGCGAGCAGGCCTCAGAAGGGCTCGCCACAACTGAAGCGGGTGGAGGAGCTATTTCGGTGGGCTCGGGGGCCGAGGGCGGGGCACTCGAGGTGGGAGGTTGCCAGGGCGAAGCTGCGAAGGCAGTCGGGTTCGGATTCGGAGGTCCAGACGGCCAGGCACTTGATCCGATGGCGGATCTTGAGAACGATCCGGCCATTATCGAGTCCACCGAGAAGTGGGCTTCATGCATGTCGGAGAAGGGCTTTGATGCCGAGTCGCCGATGAAGGTGGTTCAGGAATTTGTGGAGAACACGGTCCTTCCGGCGATGTCGCCAGCGGGAGGCGAGGGCGAGCCCGGGGATCCACCAGCCTCTGGCGGACAAGCACCGGATCAGAGCGTGATTGACTCCTTGCTGGCCCAAGAGATCGAGCTGTGGACGGCTGATGACGCCTGTCAGAAGTCTTCTGGGTACGCGAAGGCCCAGAAGCAGGTGTTTGATCGCCTCGGAAAGGCCGGAAAGTGAACCCATCTTCTCGAAACAAGGCCCTTGTTGGAGTGGTGGCTGTTGCAGTGGTTGCCTCATGCGCCGGAGGTTGGGTGGCGGCGAGAAGCTTCGAGTCCCCAGCTCAAGCAGCTGCTCGAACTCAGGCACCAACTGCCAGCCGAATCACGGTGCCAGTCGAGCGGCGTACCCTGTCAGCAGATCTCGTCGTTCGAGGTGCGGTCCGCTATGACAAACCGACCAAAGTGACACTGGCTGGTCCGGTGGGATCAGAGGATCCATCAGCCACATCAGCACAACTCATCACTCGGACTGCCGAACG